>JALYUN010000231.1 GCA_030853725.1 Pseudomonadota bacterium
GCCAACGACGACGACGCCTGAGCTGTTGCCCGGAGCGTGTCAGGCGGCGCGGACCGTCGTGCCTGCTCGTTGCCATCTCGCTGTTTGCTCGATGGGCACGCCCCTAAAATCAGCGCCTTCGTCCGAGCCGCCTGCGCTGTTGCGGCACCGGCCCGCATCCTGAATCCCGACCGAAAGCCGCCGGATGAAAGCCTCCGAGATCCGTTCCACCTTCCTCGACTACTTCGCATCGAAGGGGCACACCGTGGTGGCATCGAGCCCGGTGGTGCCGGGCGACGACCCGACGCTGCTGTTCACCAACGCCGGTATGAACCAGTTCAAGGACGTGTTCCTCGGCTTCGACAAGCGGCCCTATCAGCGCGCGGCCACCAGCCAGAAGTGCATCCGCGCCGGCGGCAAGCACAACGACCTGGAGAACGTCGGCTACACCGCGCGCCACCACACCTTCTTCGAAATGCTTGGCAACTTCAGCTTCGGCGACTACTTCAAACACGACGCGCTGCAGTTCGCCTGGGAGCTGCTGACGGTGCACTTCAAGCTGCCGGCCGACAAGCTCTGGGCCACGGTCTATGCCGATGACGACGAGGCCTACGACATCTGGCGCAACGTCATTCAGCTGCCGGCGGAACGCATCGTGCGCATCGGCGACAACAAGGGTGCGCGCTATGCGTCCGACAACTTCTGGATGATGGGCGATACGGGCCCCTGCGGTCCCTGCAGCGAGATCTTTTACGACCACGGCCCGGACGTGGCCGGCGGCCCGCCGGGGTCGCCCGAAGAAGACGGCGACCGCTACATCGAGATCTGGAACAACGTGTTCATGCAGTTCAACCGCAGCGAAGACGGCGTGCTGCATCCGCTGCCCAAGCCCAGCGTCGACACCGGCATGGGGCTGGAACGGCTGACGGCCGTGCTGCAGCACGTGCACAGCAATTACGAGATCGATCTGTTCGTGAACTTGCTGGCGGCGGCTCGTGCGGCTGTTGGCGGCAATGCGGATCCGGACTCACCTTCGCTGAAGGTCATCGCCGACCACATCCGCGCTTGCAGTTTCACCATCGTCGACGGTGTGATCCCGGGCAACGAAGGCCGCGGCTATGTGCTGCGCCGCATTGCGCGGCGCGCCATCCGCCATGGCTACAAGCTGGGCGCGCGCGAGCCGTTCTTCCACACGCTGGTGCAGCCGCTGGCCGACGAGATGGGTGACGCCTATCCGGAACTGCGACGCGACGCAGCGCGTGTGACCGCGGTGCTGAAGGCCGAGGAAGAGCGCTTCTTCCAGACCATCGCCAACGGCATGGAGATCCTGGAGACCGCGCTGGCTGCGTTGCAGAAGTCGGGCGGCACCGTGTTCGACGGCGACATCGCGTTCAAGTTGCACGACACCTTCGGCTTTCCGCTGGACCTGACGGCCGATGTCTGCCGTGAACGCGGCGTCACCGTCGACGCCGCCGGCTTCGACGCGGCGATGGGGCGGCAGCGGGAACAGGCGCGCGCGTCGGCCAAGTTCAAAGTGGCGGCGGGGCTCGCGTACAGCGGTTCGCCATCCACGTTTCACGGCTACGAACATTTGGTGCGCGAAAGCAGCAGCGTCACCGCGATCTATGTCGACGGCACCACGGTGGACAGCGCCCAGGCCGGCGACGACGTGTTGGTGGTGCTGGACCACACGCCGTTCTATGCCGAAAGCGGTGGCCAGGTCGGTGACACCGGTGAGCTGCGCAACGGCGCGCTGCGCGTGCTGGTGGAAGACACCGTCAAGGTCACCGCGGCGGTACACGGCCACCAGGGCCGCATCGTCGAAGGCACGCTGAAAGTCGGCGACCGGGTCGACGCCAAGGTCGACGCCGTGCGCCGCGCCGCCACCGTGCGCAACCACAGCGTTACGCACCTGATGCACAAGGCGCTGCGCGAAGTGCTGGGCGAACATGTGCAGCAGAAGGGCTCGTTGGTGACGCCCGAGCGCACACGCTTCGACTTCACCCACAACGCGCCGGTGACCGACGCGCAACTGGCGCAAGTCGAAGCCATCGTCAATGCCGAGATCCTCGCCAACCTGCCGACGCAGGCACGCGTGCTGACGCTGGAAGCAGCGCAGAAGACCGGCGCGACGATGCTGTTCGGCGAGAAATACGGCGACGAAGTGCGGGTGCTCGACATCGGCAGCAGCCGCGAACTCTGCGGCGGTACGCATGTGCAGCGCACCGGCGATATCGGCCTTTTCAAGTTCGTCGGCGAAAGCGGTGTGGCGGCCGGTATTCGGCGGGTCGAGGCCGTGACTGGCGCCAATGCGCTGGCTTATGTGCAGCAGATCGAGAGCACGCTGGCGCAAGTCGCGACCTTGGTCAAAACAACGGCGGCCGAAGTGCCGCAGCGGGTGGCCGCGGTGCAGGAGCAATTGCGTGCGCTGGAAAAAGAGATGGTGTCGCTGAAGGGCCGGCTGGCGTCATCGCAGGGCGACGAGTTGATGGCGCAAGCGGTCGATGTGAAAGGCCTCAAGGTGCTGGCGGTGACCCTGGCCGGCGCCGACGCGAAAGCGCTGCGCGAGACCATGGACAAGTTGAAGGACAAGTTGAAAAGCGCGGCAATCGTGCTGGCCAGCGTCGACGGCACAAGGGTGCAGTTGGTGGCAGGCGTGACAGCCGACGCGATGGGCCGCGTCAAGGCCGGTGAACTCGTCAACTTCGTCGCACAGCAGGTTGGCGGCAAGGGTGGCGGCAAGCCCGACCTGGCGATGGCCGGCGGCACGAATGCCGCAGTGCTGCCGGCGGCGCTGGCCTCTGTGGCCGCTTGGGTCGGCGCGCGGGCCTGATCCGGATCCAGTTGGGAGCTCACACGATGCAAGCATCCGTCAGGAACGACCCGCTGCCTGTAACCTTGCGCCGCGCCACGGTGCAGGACGCGGCTGCCTTTGCGCGCTTGATGGGCGACCCGACGGTCTACTCGGCGACGATGCAGCTTCCGTATGCGAGTGAAGAGGTCTGGCACCAGCGCCTGACCGACAACCTGCTACCGACGCGCGCCCTCGACATGCTGCTGGTGGCCGAACACGAAGGCAATCTGGTCGGCAGCGCGGGCCTCCACCCGCAGCTGCAGTCGCGGCGCCGGCATGCGGCAATGCTCGGCATCACCGTCGTCGGCGAGGCGCAGGGTCGCGGCGTCGGGCGCGCGCTGATGCAGGCGCTGTGCGATCAAGCCGACGGCTGGGCTGGACTGCTGCGCATCGAGCTCAGCGTGTTCGCCGACAACGCCCGCGCCATCGCGCTGTACGAGCGCTTCGGCTTCGTGCACGAAGGTCGCTTTCGCGGCTACGCGCTACGCAACGGTGTCTACGAAGACGTGTTGGCGATGGCTCGCTGGCATCCCCGGCCGCCGGTGCGGCGCGAGGATGGCGACCTCAGCGACAACGCCGCCTCTTGAACGCGAGCGCTGGGGTCAGAACTCGTAGCGCAGCGTGGCCTGCACGGCCCACTGCGACTCGCCGCTGGCCTGGCGGATGTTGTAGTCGTCCACCGTGTTGCTCAGGCTGTAGATGTAGCGCCCGTCCGGCGTCAAGCCGTTGTAGTTGACGAACTGGCGGCGCGACGGGAAGTCGATCTCGTTGATGTGCCCCCACTTCCGGTTCAGCAGGTTGCCGAAGTTCAGGATGTCGAGCACGAAGGTCGTTTTGTGGTCCTTCAGGAAGCCCGGGAGTTCCTGGCTGAAGCGCACGTCGACGTTGTTGACCCAGGGTGCCGTGGCGTTGTTGCGGCCGACCACACCGCCACGCGCCTGCGACAGTTCCTTGTGGGCGTTGACGACTTCCCAGAAGCGTGCTTCTTCGGCCGCCCCGCCTGCAAACACGACCTCGCCGGAGCCGGGCCCTGACGGGATGTACATCAGGTCGTTGGCGGTGCGGCCGTCGCCGTTCAGGTCGTTGATGTAGGTCCAGGTGTAGGGCTTGCCTTTGCGGCCCTCGTAGAACATGCCCACCGAAGTGCGGTAGTTGCTGATGAATGCCTGTGACCAGCCGACGCTGGCCGTGATGCGGTCCTTGATCAGGTAGTTCGAGTTCTGCACCACGTCTTCATTCGGATTGAAGATTTTGCGGTTGCCCCAGTTGGAACTGGACGTGGAAGAGGTCAGCGGGCTGACTTCGGTGGCCGTCGTAAGGGTGTAGGCCAGGTTCCAGTTCAGGCCATTGTTGGCCGGTTTGCCGATCGACAGCGTGATGGCATTGCCGTCGCCTTTGGTCGTCTGGGTCGCAAGGTAGACGTTGCTGAAGGCGCGGTTGCGCAACGAACGCGCGTCGGTCCCGCTGGGCGCGCGGCCGTCGACGTAGGTGCCGTTGTAGCCGATGGCGTTGTAGTACAGCTCGCGGCCATCGGTGCCGGTCTTGGTCGGCGCACCCAGGTTCAGGTTCTGATAGTAAATGGCCGACTTGACGCGGGTGTAGAGCCATTCGGCCGTGGCCACCAGCGAGCCCACCACCGGCAGCGGCGGCAGTTCGGTATCGAAGGCCAGGTTGGTCTTCCAGACCGAAGGCTGCTCCAGGCTCGACGACACGAAGTCGACGTTCGGGGATGAGGAGGCGGTGGCTTGGCCGGGTTGCTTGTCCGGGTCGGGGTTGAAGGTGTAGCCGGCTCGCTGGCAGGCCACATAGTCGCGGCAGTTCAGCGAATTGATCGCCACACCGGTGTTGCTGAAGGGGTTCGACAGCCACACGTTGGCGGCCGCACCCTGAAACAGGCCAACACCGCCGCGCAACTGCATGCGGCGTTCCTTGGTTCCGAGGTTCCAGTTGAAGCCGAATCGCGGTTGCAACAAACGGCTGCCGTCCAAGGTCTGGGTGTTGTCGATGCCGAAGCCGCCGGTGGCTTCGCCTTTGGTATTGACTGGCCCCACTGCGGCCGAAGCCTTGTCGTTGCGCAGTGGTTCTGTGGGCACGTCTTGTTGGTCGACGCGCAGGCCTCCCATCAAGTTCAGCGTGGGGCTGAGTTTCCAGGTGTCCTGCACGAAGAGACCGGTGTTCTTGTAGCTGAAGATCGACACGCCATCAGCCAGGGCGCGCCCGGCCAAGGGCGTCTGCACCTGGTAGAACGAAGGCAGGCCACGCTGGAAGTTTTCCAGCGTGGCCTGGTCACGCTGGGCGGATGAGAGGCCGTTGCAGTTGGCGGCCGCCGCGCCCGGGCCGGTGCCGACCGTGCCGAACGAATACGAGCCGATCTCGCAGCCGAAGGTGTACTGGCCGTTCACGTCCTGCAGGAAGGCGTTGTAGATCTTGTTGTCGGAATAGTCGGCGCCGGCTTTGATCTCATGCGCACCGGCGACGTAGGTGGCGCCGAAGTAAGCGTCGTTGGTCTTGGTTTCCAGCACGTTGAACTGGCGGCTGCGTTCGGTGCCGAAGTTCAGGAAGCGGTCGTTGGCGCTGACGCCGCTGGCGGATCCCGGTGGCAGGTCGCCGGAAAACCGCAGCCCCACCTGCGGCAGCCGCACACCGTTGATGGGCACCGGCTCGCTGCGGTAGGTGCGGCGCGACAGCTTGAACTCGGTGCTGAAGTCCGGGGTCCAGTCGGCGAACCACTGGCCGACGATGCTCTCGATGTCTTTGCGCTGGTCGTACCAGTACGAACTGAGCGAAAGACCGGTGGCCGAGAAGCCGGTCAGGAAGGGCTCGCCCTGCTTGGCCTTGTTGTAGAGCAGGCTGGCGCGGTGCTGGTCGCTGATGTTCCAGTCGAGCTTGACGGTGGTGGTCTTCAGCGTCTGCTCCAGCCCGCCCGGCACGCCGCTGGTGCCGATGTCGATGCCGTAGGTGTTCTTGGCGATTGCCGTCGCCGAGTCGATGGCGCCCTGGGTGATGCCGACGTTGGTGTTGGCGGCGCCCAGCGGGCCGAAGTCGGGGCTGGTGCGCGAACTTTTGAATTGCTCGTAGTTGACGAAGAAGAACAGCCGGTCCTTGAAGATCGGGCCGCCTAGCGTGAAGCCCTTGGTGTCTTCCTTGAACGCAGGCGCTGCGAAGTAGGTGTCGGTCGTGCGGTTGTAGCGGTCGCCGACCAGGTTGTCGTCGCGCCAGACGTAGTACAGGCTGCCGTGAAAGTCGTTGGTGCCGCTCTTGGTGACGGCGTTGATGTTGGCGCCGGTGTAGCCCTTCTGCGTGACGTCGTAGTTGCTGAGGTTGATCTGCACCGACTGGATCGCCTCGATCGAAATCGGTTGGCGCACCGTGGGCAGGTTGTTGGCTTCGAGGCCGAAGGTGTCGTTGATGGTGACGCCGTCGATCGTGACCGAATTGAAGCGCGTGTTCTGGCCGGCGGCCGAGATTTCGCCGCGGTCTTTGTCGGTTTGTGCCAGGCGCGGGTCGAGTCGCGCGTAGTCCTGCAGGCTGCGCTGGATCGACGCGAATTCGTTGAGTTCGCGATTGCTGATCGCGGTGCCCGAGCCCATCTTGTCGTTATTGAAGGTCTCGGAAACGCCGCGCCCGGTGATGGTGATGGTCTGCGCGCCCAGCGAGCTGTCGAGCGACAGGTTCTCGGCCAGCGCCAACGAAATGCCTTCGCGCTTGTCGACCACGCCGCCGCGGCTGACGGTGACGGTGTACGGGCCGCCGGGGCGCAAGCCGCGGGCGCTGTAGCGGCCGTTGCCGTCGGTGGTGACGTTGGTGGTGGAACCGGAATCGACATGGACGATGCTGACGGCGGCGCCTGCGATCGGCTGCCCATCGGCACCGGTGACGCGGCCGTTGATGCCGGCGGTGGTGTTCTGCGCCAGTGCCGGAGCGGCGGCGACGATGGCCACGGCGATCGCCATGGCGCTACGGGAGAATGCGAACGGGTGATGACGGTTCATGGTGGTTTCCCTCGGTGTGACGTGGCGTCGAATCGGCGTCGGTCCGTGGCCCGGACTCTGGTCGATGTGATGATGCCGGGCCGTCGACGACCGAGCCACCAGCCGTTCGTGACTGTGGCGAGCGCGGAACACTTTTCTGTTACCTGCCCGGATGGAAGGTTGATCAATGGTTTTCCGGATTGAGTTGCCGCAGAACACCGAGTCCGAACTGCTGGCATTCGAGGGCACGTGCGAACGCCTTGCCGGCTTCGATATCGAACTGGAACCCGAGCGCGTCGAAGGCTTGCTGACATCGCTGGCCGCGCTGCCGCAGGTGCCGCCCACCGAGCGTTGGCTAACGGCCTTGTTCGCCGAAACCTTCGACCGGGTGTTTGCCGACCCGGCCGACCACGCGCAGGCGCTGCTGTCGCTGCAACGGCGCTTGCGCGTGCTGTGCGCGCAGCTCGACCCCGAAGCCTTGTTCGAAGACCCCGATGTGCTGCGCCTGCAGCCGATGGTCGACGAATGGTCCGACGCCGACCGGCAGCACCTGGTCGAAGTGCAGGGCTGGCCGGCAACCGAAGCTGCGGCCATGGCCACCGGTGCCGTCTGGGCCGAAGGCTTCCTGCGCGGCATGCGCAGCCTTCCCGAACTCTGGGCCGTGCCAGGCGATGAAGCCGCGCTGGCATTGTTCGAGCAGTCGCTGCAGCAGATCAGCGCGCTGATGCTGGAGCCCGAAGGCGAAGCGCTGAAGTCGCATGTCGACAGCGTCTATGCCGGCGGCCCGGCGCCCGACCGCGAGCAGCTGTTCGTCGAAGCCTGCCTGTCGGTGCAGGACCTGCGCTTGTACTGGGTCGACTTCGCGCCGCGCGGCAGCACCCGCAGGGTCGAGCCGACGCCAGGACGCAACGACCCTTGCCCCTGCGGCAGCGGCAAGAAATTCAAAAAGTGCCACGGGGCCGGCTGATAGAGTCCTGCGCCATGGCGCATTCCCCCTCAGCCCCACCCGCGCTGCAAGGCAAACACCTGGTGCTGGGCCTGTCGGGCGGCATCGCCTGCTACAAGGCCGCCGAGTTGGCGCGTGCGCTGGTGCAGCAAGGTGCCACCGTGCAAGTGGTGATGACGGAAGCGGCGGTGCAGTTCATCACCCCGGTGACGATGCAGGCGTTGAGCGGCCGGCCGGTTTACCTGAATCAGTGGGACTCGCGCCAGCCCAACAACATGGCGCACATCGACCTCACGCGTGAAGCCGACGCGGTGCTGGTGGCCCCGGCCAGTGCCGACTTCATCGCGCGGCTGGTGCAAGGGCGCGCCGACGAGCTGCTGAGTCTGCTGTGCCTGGCGCGCCCGCTACAGCGCTGCCCGCTGCTGCTGGCACCCGCGATGAACCGCGAGATGTGGGCCCACCCGGCCACGCAACGCAACTTGGCACAGGTGCGGGCCGACGGTGCAACCTTGCTCGGCCCGGCCGCCGGCGACCAGGCCTGCGGCGAGGTCGGCGACGGCCGCATGCTGGAGGCGGAAGCGATCTGCGACGCGGTCGTCGCTTTCTTCCAGCCGAAACTGCTGCAGGGCCGCAGTGTGCTCGTCAACGCCGGTCCGACCTTCGAGCCGATCGACCCGGTGCGCGGTATCACCAACCACTCCAGCGGCAAGATGGGTTTTGCTGTGGCGCGCGCCGCAGCCGAGGCCGGCGCCGCGGTCACCTTGGTGGCCGGGCCGGTGCACCTCGCCACGCCGGCCGGCGTACGGCGTATCGACGTGCAGACTGCCGATCAGATGCTTCAAGCCGTGCTGCGTATGGCAGCTCAGCACGAAGTCTTTGTTGCCACCGCGGCAGTGGCCGACTGGCGGCCGGCGCGCACCGGTGAACACAAGATCAAGAAAGACGGCAGCGGCCAGGTGCCGGCGCTGGCGCTGGTGGAGAACGCCGACATCCTGGCTACCGTAGCCGCGTTGCCGGATGCCGAGCGTCCTTACTGCATCGGCTTCTCCGCCGAGAGCCACGACCTGCAGCGCCACGCGCGTGAGAAGCGCATCCGCAAGAACGTACCGCTGATCGTCGGCAACCTGGGCCCGGCCACATTCGGACTCGACGACAACACGCTGCTGCTGGTGAGTGCAGAAGGTGAACGCGAACTGCCGCGAGCCGACAAGCTGACGCTGGCACGGCAACTGGTGGCAGAGATCGCAGCCAGGCTCGACCGCTTGGGCCCGCCGCGGCAGGGCGCAACTTCATGAATCTGATCGACCTGCGCGTGCTGGATGAACGCATGGCCGCGCACCTGCCGCAATACGCCACCGCCGGCAGCGCCGGGCTCGACCTGCGGGCCTGCATCGACGCGCCGTTGCTGCTGGAGCCCGGCCAGGCCGAGCTGATTCCCACGGGTCTGGCGATCCACATCGGCGACCCGGCGCTGTGCGCGATGCTGCTGCCGCGCTCGGGGCTCGGCCACAAGCACGGCATCGTGCTCGGTAATCTGGTGGGCCTGATCGACAGCGACTACCAGGGCCCGCTGATGGTCAGTTGCTGGAACCGTGGCGCCGTGGCCTATCGGGTCGAACCGCTGGAACGGATTGCGCAGATAGTGATCGTGCCGGTGCTGCAAGCGCAGTTCAGACGGGTCGAGCGTTTCGACGAATCGGCCCGCGGGGCGGGTGGTTTCGGGTCGAGCGGACGCGCCTGACCTTCAATGCAACGAAGGGCCGCCGGGTCTGACACCTGCGCCCAACTGCATCACGGGCTCGTTGCCCACGCTGCCGGCTTCGGTTTCGGCCTCGGTCGGGGCACGCACCGCTTCGACTTTCACTGCCAGCCGCAACGCCATGCCGGCGAGCGGATGGTTGCCGTCCAGCACCACGTGTGACGGGTAGATCTCGGTCACCAAATAGACCTGATCGTCTGGCATGTGGGGTGTGGCGTGGCCTTCGGGCAAACCTTCGAAGGCCATGCCGGTTTCCAGCAGTTCGGGGAACAGCTTGCGGTCTTCGAAGCACACCAGTTCCGCCCGATAGTCGCCGAACGCGTGCTCGGGTTCCAGGTGCAGCTGCACGATGTCACCGGCGCTGTACCCGGCCAGCCCTTCCTCCACCTTCGGCAGCAGGTCGTCGCCGCCGTAATAGAACTCGACCGGCTCGGCCAGCTCGTCGATCGGACGGTTCTGACCGTCGGTCAGCTTCCAGCTCAGGCTGACCACACAAGGACTCTCAATCACCATCTTCAGATGATCGCATGGTCGCTGTACCGCAGCGCACTCGGCCAGAATCGGTGCATGGATGTGAGCCTTCCTTCTGCGCTGCTCGGCGGTTTGTCGCCGGCGCTGTTCATGCGGCGCCACTGGCAGAAGAAGCCTTTGCTGGTGCGCCAGGCGTGTCCGGATGTGCAACCGCCGCTGTCGCGAACCGAACTCTTTGCCCTGGCGTCGCAAGCGGATGTCGAGTCACGGCTGGTGCGAGGGCCGAGCCAGCGCATCGGTAGCACCGACGCGTGGCAGGTGCGCCCGGGTCCGCTGACACGCCGCATGTTGCCGCCGATCTCGCATTCCGGCTGGACCTTGCTGGTGCAGGGGCTCGAACTGCATGTGCCAGCCGCCCGCGCATTGCTGGACCAGTTTCGCTTCGTACCGGATGCGCGGCTCGACGACCTGATGGTGTCGTGGGCCAGCCCGGGCGGCGGCGTCGGCGCCCACCTCGATTCCTACGACGTGTTTCTGTTGCAGGTGCAGGGCCAGCGCCGCTGGCGCGTCGGCAAGGTGGCGCGGCCGGCCTGGGTCGATGGCGCGCCGTTGAAGTTGCTGCGCGACTTCACACCGACCCAGGACTGGCTGCTTCAGCCGGGCGACATGCTGTATCTGCCGCCCGGATACGGCCATGAAGGCACGGCCGAAGGCGGCGACTGCATGACGTGCTCGATCGGGTTTCGCGCGCCTTCGGGCGTCGAGCTGGCTCGGGAACTCTTGCTTCAATTGGCCGACGCGTGCAGCGACGACGGCAGCGCCAGCGCCCGTGGCGGGGCTGGCCTGGCTGTCTACCGCGACCCGCAGCAACCCGCCACCGCCACACCCGCCGCGCTGCCCGAAGCGTTGGAAAGCTTTGCACGTGCCGGCCTGGCGCGCGTGCTGTCCGACCCCGATGCGCTTGGTCGCGCCCTGGGCGAATTGCTGAGCGAACCGAAGCCGCGGGTCTGGTTCGAAAGCCGTGGCCCCGCGCGCACCGATCAGGGCCTTGCGCTCGATGCGGGCACCCGCATGCTCTACGACGCCGGCCATGTCTATATCAACGGCGAGTCCTTCAGGTCAGGGGGCCGCGACGCCGCTCTGATGCAGGGTCTGGCCGACTCGCGCACGCTGACGGGCGCCGACCACCGCCGGCTCAGCACGCCCGCACGGGCGCTGGTGCAGGACTGGGTCGAAGCCGGATGGCTGCATGCATTCAACGCTTGATAGCTCGACAGCTCGATCGATCGAGACCCAGCCGCTATGGAACTGCCCGCCATTCACAGCCGCGCCGACTTCAGTACGGCCTTGCTCTGGGGGTTTGCAGCGGCCATAGCCGAAGGCGCGCGCCGCATCGTCTGTGCCGACCCCGACTTCGAACAGTGGCCGCTGGACGACCTGCAGCTGATCGAGCGGCTGACTGCCTGGCTGCGCCTGCCACAACGCCGCCTGGTGCTGCTGGCAGCCGACTTCGAAATTTTGCCGCGGCGCTGCCCGCGGTTCAACACCTGGCGACACGACTGGGTCCATGCCGTGGAAGCGCTGCAACCGCCCGCCGAGCTGCGTGCCGGTCTGCCCAGTGTGCTGTGGAGTGACCGTGGCATCAGCGTGCAGTTGATCGACAAGGTTCATGGCCGCGGCCGAGCTTCTGACGATGGCCGCCACGCGCAACAGTGGCGGGACCAGCTTGACGCATTTTTACAACGCTCCGAGCCTGCCTTTGCACCGCGGGTGTTGGGACTCTAGGGATTCCCCTTAGCTGCCCGTTAGAATCTGAGGCTGGATGCGGCAGGCATGCGAGGCAGTCATTGGTGGCTGTCACGGGCATTGCGCGGCGTTCCACAGACTGGGGATCAGCCCGCGTGACATCGCGTCGCAAAGGGTCCCGCAGAAAAACCCGGTTCCCTGCATAAACATATCTGAGGACACACAAATGAAACAATCACTCATCATCGCTTCGCTGTTTGCCGCTGTGGCGTTGGCTGCTTGCGGCAAAAAAGCAGAGCCGGTTGCGCCGCCGCCCCCGGTGGTTGTCGAAACCCCGGCTCCGGCGCCTGCCCCGGTGGCTGACATGGCTGCCAGCTCTGCTGAAAGCTCTGCCAGCATGGCTTCAGACGCTGCCGCTTCGGCTGGCATGGCGGCCAACGACGCCGTCAACGCCGCCAAAGACGCTGCCAGCTCTTCGATGCCCAAGTAAGTCCGCACGCCTTTTGGCGCGTCAGGTTTGCAGAGCCGCCTTCGGGCGGCTTTTTTGTGGCTGCGTCGCGAAGCAAGTTCGGCTCGGCGCTTTCGTAAAGCCTGAAAGCACCACCTCCATAATCGGAACGAGGGTTGCGCGGCGCTTCGCGCAGCCACGGGGGCCCGTGCCGCCGCAACCGGATCCGATCATGAGCACGCGTCGTACAGCGCCCGAATTCAAGCCCGCCAGCTTGCAGCAGTGGACCGACGCTGCAGCGCGTTCAGCGCCGGACGGGGATCCTGCGAAGCTGAGCTGGCACACCCCGGAAGGCCTGACAGTCAAGCCGCTCTACACCGCCGCCGATCTGGCGGCCCTGCCGGACCCGGCGTTGACAGACACACTGCCCGGCTTCGAGCCCTTCATCCGCGGCCCGCAGGCCACGATGTACGCCGGGCGGCCTTGGACCATCCGCCAATACGCCGGCTTCTCTACCGCCGAGGACAGCAACGCGTTCTACCGCCAGGCGCTGGCCGCCGGCGGGCAGGGCGTCAGCGTCGCATTCGATCTGGCCACCCACCGCGGCTACGACAGTGATCATCCGCGTGTCACCGGCGATGTCGGCAAGGCCGGCGTGGCGATCGACTCGGTCGAAGACATGAAGATCCTGTTCGACGGCATTCCGCTCGACAGCGCCAGCGTCAGCATGACGATGAACGGCGCGGTGCTGCCGGTGCTGGCCGGCTACATCGTGGCCGCCGAAGAGCAGGGGGTGGCACCGGAGCAGCTCAGCGGAACGATTCAGAACGATGTTCTGAAAGAGTTCATGGTGCGCAACACGTATATCTACCCGCCTGAACCCAGCATGCGGATCGTGGCCGACATCATCGCCCACACCGCGGTTCACATGCCGAAGTTCAATTCGATCAGCATCAGCGGGTATCACATGCAGGAAGCCGGCGCGAACCAGGCGCTGGAGCTGGCACTGACG
>JALYUN010000120.1 GCA_030853725.1 Pseudomonadota bacterium
GGCCGGGATGACGAAACAGGGTTACCGCGAAGGCTTTGCCGCAGCGCTGATTGCGGCGTCCGGCGCAACCGCGATCTTGATTCCGCCATCGATCGCAATGTTGATCTATGCGTCGATGGTCAATGTCTCGGTCGGCCGAATGTTCTTCGCAGGCATCGTTCCCGGCGTCATCAACGTGCTCGCATTTCTACTGTACGTGGTGATCGGTGCCGAGCGCCTGGGGTGGAAGCGCGAGGAAGATTCGAGCTTCATCGGCGCCGCAGCCAAATGGAACGCGGCCAAGCGCGCCTTCTGGGTGCTGATGTTGCCGGCCTTCGTGCTCTACGGCTTTTATTCGGGTCAACTGACGGCGACTGAAATCTCGACCGCTTGTGCGGTTTATTCAGCGATCGTGGCTTTGTTCGTCTACCGCTCGCTGCCGTTGCGCGGGCTGTGGCCGGTGGTGCTGCAGACGGCACGCACCACCATCAACATCTTCACCATCATTGCAGGTGCGGTCTTGCTTTCGAAGGTGCTGACCTTCCTCAACGCACCGCAACTGATCTTCGGCTTCATCGAGGACTATCACCTCAACGGCTGGCAGTTTCTGATTGCCGTCAGCGCCATCATGTTCATTCTGGGCATGTTCATGGAAGCGGTATCGCTCAACGTCATGACGACGCCGATCCTGGCGCCCATTGCCATGAAGCTGGGTATCGATCCGGTCCACTACGGCATCGTGCTGATCTTCAACATCGAAATTGCGCTCATCACCCCGCCGGTGGGTTTGAACCTGTTCGTGCTGGCGGGTGCGACAAAAATTCCGCTGGCCAAAATCTTCCGCGAAGTGTTGCCCTTCGTGCTGATCCTGGCCGCCTTGTTGCTGTTGGTGATTGCGGTGCCGCAAATTTCGTTGTGGTTGCCTGATCTGCTGCTGCCTGCGACCTAGGCGGTTCATTCCCCATGCGCAAACCACTGGCCGCTTTCACCGTACTGGATTTGACCAACGTGCTGGCCGGGCCGTTCTGCGGCCACCAGTTGGCCCACATGGGCGCGCGCGTCATCAAGATCGAAACGCCAGACGGCGGGGACCTGGCCCGAGAACTCGGCGCCGACCCGGCGCTGAACGCGTGCGGCATGGGTGTGTCGTTCCTGGCGCAAAACGCCGGCAAGGAATCGATCACGCTCGACTTGAAAGACGCCGGCGCAAAAGCCGCCTTTCTGAAACTGGTGGCGCAGGCCGATGTCGTACTGGAGAACTTCCGCCCCGGCGTGATGGGCCGGCTCGGTCTGGACTACGCCCACCTCCAATCGGTGAACCCCGATCTGATCTATTGCGCCATTTCAGGCTTCGGCCAGGACGGCCCGTTGGCCCACGCACCGGCTTATGACCAGATCGTGCAGGGCATGTCCGGACTGATGTCGATCACCGGCACCGAGCACACCGGCCCGCTGCGCGCGGGCTATCCGGTGGCCGATACCGTGGGCGGGCTCACGGGCGCGTTCGCTGTCGCCGCTGCATTGGCGGCACCCGCAGGCACGCGCGGCGTGTTCATCGACGTATCCATGCTCGAATCCACGCTCGCCACCATGGGCTGGGCGGTGTCCAACTGGCTGGTGGCCGATGTGCAGGCACAGCGCATCGGCAACGAAAACATGACGGCGGCACCGTCGGGCACCTTCCGCACGGCCGATGGCTTGTTGAACATCGCAGCCAACAAGCAAGCGCAGTTTGCGGCCTTGGTCGAAGCGATCGGGTGCGTGGACTTGCTGACCGATCCGCGCTTTGCGCACCGCGAAGCGCGCCTGAAGAACCGCTACGCGCTCAAAGCGATCATCGAAGAACAACTGGTGCGCGAACCTTCCGCGCATTGGGTGCAAACGCTCGTGCACCGCGGCATTCCAGTGGGCGAGGTGCTGAATGTGTCGCAGGCTTTGGCCATGCCCCAGGTGCGTGACCGCGGGTTCATAGAAAGCTTCTCGAATGTGCCGGGTGTCGGGCGCGAGGTCCGTGTGGCCAGCACCGGTTACAAGCTGGACGGACAGGCGCCGCGCGTCGATCGGCCACCGCCGCGACTCGGTGAACATACGGCGCAAATCCTGGCCGAGTTCGGCATCGTGCTGGGCACTTCTGAAGGTCGATAAATGGACGGTGCTGCTGCGGTTGAAAAAGAGGTGGCCGACTATTGGCGCACGTCGATCATCGACATGGCGCCGGGACGCATTGCGTTTCGTGGCGTGCCGGTCCAAGACCTGATCGGTGAGGTCAGTTTCCCGGAAATGATCTGGCGCATGTTGCGCAACGACCGCCCGACGCGCGAGCAGGCGTGGTTGCTCGAATGCGCACTGGTCGCTGGTGTCGACCATGGGCCGCAGGCACCGTCCATCGCCATTGCGCGCATGGCGGTCACTTGCGGCTTGCCGTTGAACGGGGCCATCGCTTCGGCGGTGAACACGCTGGACGATGTGCATGGTGGGGCTGGCGAGCAGGCCGTCGATCTTTACCTGGACATTGCCCGCCGCGAAGATGCAGGCGCAAGTTTCGACGCAGCCGTAGCGGCCGGGCTGGCCGCTTTCCGCGCGCAACGCGGCAAATTCATTTCCGGCTTCGGCCACCGTTTTCACAAGCCCGTAGACCCGCGCGCGCCACGCCTCATGGCCTGCGTGGCACAAGCCCAGGCTGCGGGTGCCGCCAGCGGCCGCTACGCCGCCATTGGTCAGGCCATCGAGCGCCTGCTGGCCGCTCAGAAAGGCACCGCCGTGCCGATGAATATCGATGGCGCCACCGCCGTGATTTACGCCGAGCTCGGCTTCGAAGCGCCCTTGGCGCGCGGCCTGTTCTGCCTGTCGCGATCCGTAGGGATTCTTGCGCATGCCTGGGAGCAGTCCCAGCAAGGCGGGCGCAACAAGGGCCCCACACCCAAGCGCTTCCTCTTCACCTACGAGCCGGCAAGCCCAGCCGATGAGGGTGGCCATGTGGAATCTTGATTTCGCACCGCCGCAAGTCATCGAGGCGCGCGTTCTCGCGCGCTTTCCCGACGAGCTTCGTCGTCCCGTTCGCAGTGAATGGGCCGATGCCAACAAGCCCGGACATGTCGTCGATTGCTTCCTGGAGGGCCCCGCCTTCGATCGCCAGGGCAACCTGTACCTGACCGACATTCCGCACGGGCGCATCTTTCGCCTCTCCATGGCCGGGCAGTGGCAACTGGTCGCAGAAACCGGCGGCTGGCCCAACGGCCTCGCTGTCCATCGCGATGGGTCGGTGTGGGTGGCCGACTATCGGCGCGGCCTGCTGCGCGTGGCACCAGAAACAGGCAACGTCGAGGTGCTGTTGGGCCATCGAAATTCCGAAGCCTTCAAGGGTTTGAACGACCTGTGCTTCGACGCCGTGGGCAACTGCTACTTCACGGACCAAGGTCAGACGGGCATGCACGACCCCAGCGGCCGCGTCTACCGCTGGCAGTGCGACGGCCGGCTGGAGATGCTGTTGTCCAACGCGCCCAGTCCGAACGGCATCGCGTTGGCGTCCGATGAGCGAGTTTTGTTCGTGGCCGTGACCCGCGCGAACGCCGTGTGGCGCGCGCCGCTGCTGCCGGACGGCTCTGTTTCCAAAGCGGGCTTATTTCGCAGCTTCTTCGGAACCAGCGGCCCGGACGGTTTGGCGGTGGACGCGCACGGCAGCCTGGTGGTCGCGCATGCCAGCCTGGGCGGCGCCTTCCTGGTCAATGCCCGCGGTGAGGTCACGCATTTCGTGCGCAGCCCCACAGGTCAGACCATCACCAACGTGGCCTTTCGGCCCGGTACCTCAGAGCTCGTGTTGACAGATTCGCAGCAAGGCCACGTACTGACGGCCACGTTGCCAATGCCCGGGCTCAAGCTTTTTTCCCATTCGACAATCGGCTGAGCCCGCTTTTCAGGGTCGTGATGGATCTTCTGTCGTTGAACCGATTGCTCGCCATGCTGCCACCCGCGGTGCTGCAGCGGCTGGACGGCGCCGCGTCGCTGCTGACAGTCGGGCCAGGCGACGTCATGCTGGACGCCGGCGAACCGGTCGTCGACGTGTACTTTCCGCTCGACCTGGTGGTGTCGCTGGATCAGACGATCAGCCACGATGTCGACTCCTACGCCGCCGGACCCGGCGTTGCACTGGTCGGGCCCGAGGGCGTGATCGGTTTGGAAGCGCTGCTCGGCAATGAGAACTCGATCAACCGCGCCACGGTTCGCATCGGCGGGCGCGCGTGGCGTTTGCCGGCCGCCGCGGTGCGCGAAGAGTTCGGCCGCGCTGGTGTGATGCACCGCCTGTTGCTGGCCTCGGCCGACGGGCTGCTGGGCCAGTCGTGTGCCATCGGCGCTTGTGAGCGGGTGCATTCGGTGCGTCAGCGCGTAATGCGCTGGCTGCTGATGTTCGCGGATCGCGCGCCCAGCGACGATATCCGGCTGACACATGACGCGCTGTCTCAATTGCTGGGCACGCGGCGCGCCAGCATCACGGTGGCAGCCAGTCAGTTGCAAACTGACGGTCTGATTGCCTATCAGCGCGGCATCATCACGCTGCGCGACCGCAACCGGCTGGAAGCCGGTGCCTGCAAGTGCTATCACGAGATCAAGGCGCGCTACACATTTCAGTTCGACGGCGAATACTGACGCGTCTTTCCAGGCGCGCTATGTATTGCAGCGTACCAAGACCCACTGACGGACTCGATAGATTCGGCTGAACCGGTTGCCACAAAGGGCCCGGTGCAATCGCATCCAAGGGGGCCAGCATGAGCTATCGATTGAACAGACGGGCAGCGCTCGGTGTCGTGGCGGCATTCGGCGTCACTACCGGCATCGTCGCCTGCGGCGGCAACAACCACAACGACGACTTCACCAGCACCGGCGCGGTCAGCAACGTGCTCTACGTCGAGAGCAACCGCCTCGAAGCAGATCAGAACTCGATCCTCGCCTATGCCCGCGCTGCCGACGGATCGCTCACGCCGCTGGAAGGCAGCCCGTTCCTGACCAGCGGCAAGGGCCTCAACAACCCGACCGCCGCCAAGCTGGGCCCGAACGACAAGGACTACCCGCTGCTCGCCAGCCGCGACAAGAAGCGTTTGTTCGCCGTCAATTCCGGCAGCAACACGATCGCGGTCTTCGACATCGGCGACAACGGTCGCCTGCGGCAAATCGAAGGCTCACCGTTCCCGTCGGGCGGGCGCAGCCCGGTCAGCCTGACGATTGCCGGTACCCGGCTCTATGTGGTCAACAGCAATGGCGACGCCGACCAGTTGCCGAATGCAGACGCGCCCAATTACACCGGCTTCGACATCGCCGACGACGGCAAGCTGACGCCGATTCCCGGTTCGACCGTGTCCACGGTCAAGGGCGGCTACCCGTCGCAGGTGCTGGCATCGAATGACGGCACGCTGCTGTTCGGTCTTGACTTTCTGGCGCCGGCGGCGCAACCCGGCGTCGGCTCGGTGCATGCCTTCAAGATCAATTCCAACGGCACATTGACCCAGCCGGCGGGCTCGCCGTATGCGCTTCCGGCCGGCCCCATGCCGCCGCTGCCGCTGGGCATGAACCAGCATCCGTCGCGCAACATCTTGTATGTCGGCTACGTGACCCGGAAGCAGATCGGTGTCTACACCTTCGACGGCCAGACCGGCGCACTCACGTTCGTGCGCACGGTGCCGAATTCGGGCACCGAGATCTGCTGGATTCGCCCGACCGCGAACGGCGCGCGCATCTACACCGTCAACAACATCGACAACAGTGTTTCGTTCTACGACAACAGCGACCCACTGCAGCCGGTAGAGAAGCAGCATCTGCTCCTGAAGCTGCCCGGGCCCCTGTTCCTGAACGACCGTGGTCCGGATTCGTTCATGCAGGTCACGAGCACGCCGTACGAACCTGCACTGGCGCCCGACGAGAAGTTCTTGTACGTCGTCGGCAACCGGGCCAACGCGCTCGACAACTCGGTGACGACCGGCAACACCATCCACATTCTCAGCATCGCGGCCGACGGCAGCTTGAGCCAGCCCGCTGCGCCGCTGGTGCTGCCGGTGCCGGTCCCGCCGGCGACGCGGCCGCAAGGGCTGGTGGTGTTCTAAGGGGGCCCTCACATGAATACCGCTGCTGTTTCCCGCCATGATGCAGACGACCACCTGTGGCGCTGGGGCGGCCACGCTCTGCGCTGGTCGCTGGTGTTGATCTTCCTGTGGTTCGGCTTCATGAAGTTCACCGTGTATGAAGCCAAGGGCATCGCGCCGCTGGTCATGCACAGCCCGTTGCTCGCCTGGGCTTACTACCTGCTGGGCGAGCGTGGCTTCGCGACCGCGCTCGGGGTCGTAGAGTTGACGATCGGCGTATTGATCGCGCTGCGGCCGTGGTCGGCCCGGGCTTCGGCCATCGGCAGTGTCGCGTCGATCATCACCTACCTGATCACCTTGAGTTTCATTCTGACGACGCCGGGCACGTGGCAGGAGGGCATGGGAGTTCCCTACCTGTCCGGTCCGATCGGTCAGTTCCTTATCAAGGACGTGGTGCTGTTGGCGGCGTCGATCTGGACCGCGGGCGAGGCGTTTGCGGCGTCACGAATGAACCGCTAGCGCGCTGCGCTCGGCTTTCACATGCCCCGCAGGAATCCCAGATCCCGCTGTAGCGCATTCCAGTTCCGCAAATTCGGCAATACCGTCAGCAGATCGGCGTCGCTGATGCCGAACCACTTTCCGAGCGTGGCGGCGTACTGGTCGACCGATGTGCTGGGCAACAACCGGCCCTGGCCCACGTCGTCGGGGCCGTTGTTGGCCACCACCGGCGGTGCACCGTAGAACTGCGCGCCGCTGACGGCGCCGCCCAGCATGAAGTGCATGCTGCCCCAACCATGATCGGAGCCGTCGTTGGCCGTGAGCGTGCGCCCGAAATCAGACGCCGTAAAGGTCGTCACCTGGCTGCTGACATGCAACTCATCGGTCAGCACCGTGTCGAATGCCGCCAACGCGCTGGCCACGTTGCTGAGCAATCCAGGGTGCACGACGGCCAAGCCGTCGTGGTTGTCGAAGCCGCCGAGCGAAACGAAATAGACCTGCCGCCGGGCGCCTACGTCGGCCGCGGTGCTGATCATCCGTGCGACCAGCTTCAACTGGTCGGCGAGCGGGTTGCCGACCGGGAATGGCGTGGTAAGCACGCGCCCGGTATCAAGCGCCGCGCTGAGCTGGTCGCCGGCCGTGAGCGAGCGCGACATGATGCGTGCGTACTCGTCTTCGAACAGATGCGCGCTCGGCGCTGTCACCAGGTTCTTCAAGGCAGCCGAGCATGCGGCCGAGCCGAACAGTGGGCTTTTGACGCCTCTTAGCGCCACCGGCCCGCTAGTCGACACCTGGTACTGGACGGTGTGCTTGCCCGACAAAAACACCGCGTTGTTCGAGACGTTGATACAGGTAAAGGTGGCATTGCCGTTGCCGGCCTCGAACAGGTCGCCCATGCGGCCGCCCCAGCCCGATGTCGCCCCCTCGGGCGACGACGACTGCCACACCGACTGCTGGTCGTTGTGAGAGAAAAGTTTGGGCGGCAGGGCCACGGATTTGTTGGTGTACTGCAGCTTCGTGGTGGGCTCGACCAGCGTGCCGACGTTGAGCATCACGGCCATGCGCCGTGCGTCGAATATCGGCCGCAACGGCAGCAATTCCGGCGCCAGCGCGTACTGCAGACCGCCGGGCAGTGCAACCGTGGGCGTCAGGAGCGTGGGTGTGAGTGCGCTGTGGGCGTAGGCCAGCGTGGGTCGCATGCCCTGGTAGGCGGCGTAGCGCGCAGCGTCGTACGGGATCAGCGTGTTGCCGTAGTCGTTGCCGCCGTACAGGAAGACGCAGACGAGCGCTTTGTAGTCCGTGGCAGTGGCTGCAGCCGCCTCGCCCATCGCCGCCAGGTTCAGCGCCCAGGGCGTGGCAGCGCCGGCGATCGAGAGCGCCGAAGCGCGTTGCAGGAAGGCGCGGCGCGAAGCGTTGGATGGCGTGGTCATGACGGTGCCCTCACTTTTGTACGATGTATTCGGGAGCGGCCAGCACCAGCACCAGCGCGGCATTGATGCGGTTGCGGCGCGCGGCGTCGGTGCCGGATGGCAAAGTCGCGATGGCTGCCGCGAGCGTGGAGACGGTCGCAGTGCTGAGTTGGTTCGCGGCCAGCACCAGGTTGATCTCGTCTAGTAGCGCCTTCGCGTCGTCGGCCAACGGCATCAGGCTGCCGTAGTCGGGCGTGACGTCCGCCACCATGCCTGCCACCGCGCGCTGCAAGTAGTTGATGTAGCCGACGACCGAGGATTCGTCGGTGATCTGAAACTCGGGCGCTTCCAGCGCCTGGCTGCCGAGCGGGCTGTTCGGCGGCACATAGCCGGGGCGGAAGAAGTTGAACACCGAAGATGAGCGCAGCGGACTTTGCGCCAGCGCCTTGCCGGCATCCGAGGTGTCGCCGATGGCCCAGGCGCCGCTCGGCGATGTGGCGCCATAGGCGCGCGCCCAGCCGATGAAGCGCAGCATGGGCTCGCGCAGCTTACCGAAACCGGGGCCGGTGGCCACGCTGCCGTTGCGTGCTTCGTCGTCGAGCAAGAGCGCGCGGATCACGGCGCGCAGGTTGCCTCGCTTGCCGCTGCTGCCGCTGCCGTCGTCGTTGAAGACCGTTGCCACGCGCGCCACGTAGGCCGGGCTCGGGTTGCTGGTGACCAGCCGCTGGATCAATTGCCGGCTGAAGAACGGCGCGATGTTCGGGTGCGCGAAGATCGTGTCGAGCGCTTGCGTCAGGGCTTGGGTGGCGTCGGCGTTGGCTGCGATCGTGGTGCCGAGGAAAACCTTGGCGCCCGTTTCGTAGCGGCTGGCCACCTGCACCATCGGGCGGCGTTTGAAGTCGGGCGTGTTGGTGTTGCCGCCTGCCAGGTCGAAGTCCCAGCCCGTGAAGACGCGGGCCAGACCGGTGATGTCGGCGAGCGTGTAGGTCTCGCTGGTTTGGCCGGCAGTGAGTTTGGGCGTGCCGTCGGGGTTCAGCTGCAGCAGCCCGATCGTGAAGAGCTGCATCAGTTCGCGCGCGTAATTTTCGTCGGGCAGCGCACCGGTGGCGGGGTTGATCTTTGCGCTGCCGCGGTAGGTCAGGTAGACGCCCATGGTGGCGCTGAGCGAGATCTGCTGCAGCAACGTGCGGTGGTTGCCGAAGGCATTCGCTTCCAGCAGATCCAGATAGGTCGCGGCCGCGAACTGGCGCCAGCCGTTGCCGTTGGCCAGACCGTCGATCGAGACGACGAAGATCTCGGACAGTGCCAGCGTGATGCGCTGGCGCAGCGGGTCGGGCGCCGTCATCAGCTTGGTCCACGTCACCGCGTCGAAGCCGGCCTGGTTGTTCCGGTTGGCGCTGTCGTCGATGCCGTGGCTCTCCAGCAGATCCCAGCGGGTGCCCGAGGCGGGCATGGCGAACTGCTCGTCGAGCCAGCCGGCGTAGCCGAGTGCCTGCACCCGCGCGATCTGCGCCCGGTTGGCTCCGAGCGAAGCCTGCGCCAGGAAGCGCGAGGCTTCGGCAGGGCTGGGCGTGGGTGCTGGTGCTGGTGCCGGTGCTGGTGCTGGTGCTGGTGCTGG
>JALYUN010000138.1 GCA_030853725.1 Pseudomonadota bacterium
AGAACGGCACGATCATCTTCACCGTCTTGTCGGGCCAGTTGTTCTGGGCGGCGGCAGGCAACGCCAGCGCAAGGCCGGCTGCGGCTGCCACCAAGGCGAGAATCGAACGGCGCGGTGTCTTCATCAAGTTGTCTCCGGTCTGGTGTGTGTTGTACGAACTACTTCAAACGTCGACAGTCAGATGAACAGCGACAGGGCAAACGCCAACCCGGTGGCGGCGGTGAAGCCGAGCGAGCCGGCGATCCAGTCCTTACGCAAATTCGAGACATTGCCGAATTCGATCAGCAGCAGCCGCATGCCACCGGCCAGGTGCAGCGCCAGCAGCAGTACCAAACCCCACTCGGCGAACTTGAAGAGTGGCGCCGCGGCGAACTGCAGGAAGCCATCGAGGGCAGCAGCGCCGTGCAGCGCGGTGCCCAGCGCCCAGAAATGCAGCGGCAGAAACAGCGCCAGCCCCAGACCCGACAAGCGGTGCATCAGAAAGGCCCAGTACGCTGGGTGCGAACGGGCGCGCTGGTCGTTGCTGCGCATCGTTGTCATGCGTTTGTCCCCGACATGTCAGACCACCACGGCCCACACCGCGCGCAGTCCCATCACCAGCAGCAGCAGCCCGAAGGCGCGCGCCAGCCATAGCGCGGTGCTTTCACGCAGGCCCCACCATTCACGCGCGATGTTGGCCAGGCCCACCGGCACGTGCACGGCACACGCCACCACGAACACCGCATAGAACACGCCGAAAGCGGCATTGCCGCGCGTGCGGCCCAGGATTTCGGCCGCGCTGAGCCCGCCGCGCACGGCATAGATCATCACCGCCAGATGCACCAGCACGCACCCTGCCAGCACCATCGCGCTGATGCGCTGCCAGTACCAACGACGCGCCTGCGTGATGGCGGCGTTCGTTGCGACATTGGTGGCGAGGTTCGTGGCCCTGTCGTTCACAACTGGCCCCGCACCGCCGCCTTCGCCGCCTTGCGTTTCAAGCCCGCGATCGCCAGCGTTGGCGCCAACTGCTTCGGGCAGCGTTCGGTGCACGAGCCCTGGGTGTGGCAGGCATGGCAGCCGGCGTCGCCGGCCACCGCGCGCAGGCGTTCGGTCTGCTGCACGTCGCGGCTGTCGTTGACAAGCGTCCAGGCACGGTTCAGCGCCGCCGGGCCCAGGAACTCGGGGCGCCAGGTGACCACATCGCACGAGCTGTAGCAGACGCCGCAGCCGATGCATTCGATGCCGGCGTCGGCGGCCTTGCGCTCGGCTGAGGCCGGCGCCACGCGCGCGAACTCGTCGTGGCGTGTGGTGCTGCCTTTGAACTGACCCCTGGCACGCGCCCACTTGTCGAAGAAGCCGCTCATGTCGGTGACCAGGTCGCGGATCACCGGCAGGTTGGCCAGCGGCGCGATCTCGAGCTCGCCGTCACCATCGCCACAGACCTTGGCCACGTGGGTGCGGCAGGTCCAGCGCGCCTTGCCGTTGACGGTCATGGCGCAAGAACCGCACATACCCACGCGGCAGGCGTAGCGGTAGCCGAGCGTGGGCTCCAGATGGCGCTGGATGTGCGTCACCACGTCCAGCACCGTCTGACTCGCCTGGCGCGGTACGTCGTAGCGGCTGAAGGCGCCTTCGGCATTGCCGCGCCAGACCTTGACCGTGAGCGTGGAAGACATGCGGGCGGGTGTGCTCTTGCGATCTACAGAGCCTGCAATGATCGCGGCGCGGCGGCTAAAGACAAAGCGAATTATTCTTGCGCTGAGCCAAAGAAATTCTTTTCTACGCGATAACCCGAATGCCAACGCCATGTCCTCGATCCGCACCCTGAAGGTGTTCCTGACGGTGGCCCGGCTGGGGAGCTTTGCCGCCGCAGGCACCGAAGTCGGCCTGACCGCGGCCGCTGTGGGCCAGCAGATCAAGGCGCTGGAAGCCGAGTTGCGCAAGCCGCTGTTCGACCGCAGCGGGCGCCGCGTGGTGCTCAACGGCAGCGGGCGCGGCATGGTCGCTGCAGTGCAGGAACTGGTGGCGCGTTTCGAGGCCCTGCGCGCCAGCCCCGATGGCGACGCACTCACTGGCACCGTCGTGATGGGTGCGCTGGTGTCGGCGTTGATGGGCGCCTTCGCCGACAGTCTGGGCGCGCTGACACGCGAGCATCCGCTGCTGGAAGTGACGCTGTTCGCCGGGCAGTCGGCCGACTTCGCGACGCGGGTCGAGCGTGGTGAGCTCGACGCCGCGGTAGTCACGCAACCGCCGATGCGGCTGCCACCGGCTCTGGTGTGGAAGCAGCTTTACACCGAACCGATGGTGTTGATCGTGCCCAGCCGCACGCCATTCACGCTGCCGGTGGACGGGCTGTCGATCTTGGCGCAGTGCCCTTTCCTGCGCTTCGACCGTACCACCTGGACCGGGCATTTGGTGGACGAAGCCCTGGCGCAATGCAATGTCACCGTCCACACCCGCATGGAGCTGAATTCGCTGGAAGCGATCGTGGCGCTGGTGCGGCAGGGCTTCGGCATATCGATCGTGCCGCGGCTTGCCAACCTGGACTGGTCGAAAGACCGTGCGCTGCGGATCGTGCCGCTGCCGCAGGTGACGGTGCAGCGAGCGGTGGGCTTGCTGGAGCGGCGGCAGCACAGCCGCGAGCGGGTGACGCTGGCGATCAACCAATACTTTGCGAGACAAGCAGCGCGCTGACGATTGCGGCATGCTGCGCCTTCCACACAGAAGCAGGGCCAACTGATGAGCCGCGTTCTCGAGCCTTCCGCCGCCGCCTCGCCGTCATCCGGGTCGACCACGGCGAAAGCCCGTGCCGCCTACTACGACCGCATCCGCCCACTGCATCTCACGCCCCTGTGGGAATCACTGCACACGCTGGTGCCGCGCGAGCCCACCACACCCGCGCAGCCGGCGATATGGCGCTACGCGCAGATCAAGCCGCACCTGATGGAGTCGGCCGCCCTGATCACCGCCGAAGAAGCAGTGCGCCGCGTGCTGGTGCTGGAGAACCCCGGTCTGCCGGGCAGCTCCAGCATCACGCAGTCGCTCTACGCCGGCTTGCAGCTCATCATGCCGGGTGAGGTGGCGCCTTCGCACCGCCATGTGCAGTCGGCGCTGCGCTTCATCGTCGATGGCCGCGGCGCCTACACCACCGTCGGCGGCGAACGCACCACCATGCTCCCGGGCGACTTCATCATCACGCCGTCTTGGGACTGGCACGACCACGGCAACGAAGGGCTGCACGGCGCCGCCGAACCGGTGGTGTGGCTGGATGGGCTGGACATTCCGCTGGTGCGCTTCTTCGACGCCGGCTTCGCCGAGAACGACGAAGCGCAGACGCAGACCGTGCAGCGCCCCGAAGGCCACAGCCAGGCACGATTCGCCCACAACATGGTGCCGGTGCGACACGACCACCGCAGCGCCACGTCGCCGATCTTCAACTACCCCTATGCCCGCAGCCGCGAAGCGCTGGCCGCGCTGCAGCAGGCCGAAGCCCCCGACGCCTGGCAGGGCTACAAGCTGCGCTACGTGAACCCACTGACTGGCGGCTCGCCGATGCCGACGATGCAGCCCTGTCTGCAACTGTTGCCGGCCGGCTTCCACGGTCAAGGTCATCGCGGCACCGACGGCGCGGTCTACAGCGTGGTCGAAGGCCACGGCGCGGCGCAGATCGGCGGCCACCGCTTCGACTTCGCGCCCCAGGACACTTTCGTTGTGCCTTCATGGGCGACGTTGCGGCTGCAGGCAGCGGTCGATGTGGTGCTGTTCAGCTATTCCGACCGCCCGGTGCAGCAGGCGATCGGCATCCATCGCGAGGCTTTCCTCGACGACTGACCGCGCAACTGATGGCGCGACTGAAAGCGCTTCGGTATCGCCGTATCATTCCCGACCGATCGGTCGAATCTGTAGTCTGGTGCGTAGCGACACCGGCTTTGGCCGCCCTTCTCTCATCCGCCCTGGAATGCTCAGTGACCGACGCCACCGTTCTGGTTTCTTCCAACGGCCCCGTCCGCACGCTGACGCTGAACCGGCCTTCGGCGCTGAACAGCCTGACCGCAGCCATGCACGGCGAGTTGATGGCCGCGCTGGACGATGTGGCGTCTGACCAAGCGATCCGCTGCCTGGTGCTGACCGGCGCCGGGCGCGGCTTCTGTGCCGGGCAGGATCTGGCCGACCCCGCCATGGGCCCCGACGCCGATGTCGGCGACGTGGTGCTGCGCCTGTACCGCCCTCTGGTGCAGCGGCTGCGCAGCCTGCCGGTGCCGGTGGTGGCCGCGGTCAACGGCGTGGCGGCCGGTGCCGGCGCCAACATCGCGCTCAACTGCGATCTGGTGCTGGCCGCGCGTTCGGCCAGCTTCATCCAGGCGTTCTCGAAGATCGGGTTGGTGCCCGATGCCGGTGGCACGTGGCTGCTGCCGCGGCTGGTCGGTCGTGCACAAGCGATCGGTCTGGCGATGCTGGGCGACAAGCTGCCGGCCGCTGATGCCGAACGGCTGGGCCTGATCTGGCACTGCGTCGACGACGCCGAACTCACAGGCGCGGTGCAGGCGCTGGCGACGCGGCTGGCCGCGATGCCGACGCAGGCGCTGGTGGCCACGCGGCAGGCGATCGATGCGGCACAGCATCTGGACATGGACGCGGCATTGGCTGCAGAAGCCAGTGTGCAAAGCCGGCTCGGCGAGGCGCACGATTTCCGCGAAGGTGTGGCCGCGTTCAGCGCCAAGCGCGCGCCCGTCTTCAAGGACCGCTGAATGACGCCACAGCAGACGGCCGAACAGGTCCGCCAACAGCTCTACGAGCGCGACCACGCTGCGCAGCACCTGGGCATGGCAGTCACCGCCATCGGCCCGGACAGCGCCAGCGTCATGATGACGGTGGCTGCGCACATGTTGAACGGCCACGCCATCTGCCACGGCGGCCTGATCGCCACGCTGGCCGACACCGCTTTTGCCTATGCCTGCAATGCGGGCAATCAGATGACAGTGGCTTCGGGCTTCGCGATCGAATTGCTGGCGCCGGCGCGGCTGGGCGAGGTGCTGACGGCGAGCGCGACCGAGGTCTCGCGCAAGGGCCGCACCGGCGTCTACGACGTCGAGGTGCGCAATGCGGAAGGCGATCACGTTGCGGCGTTTCGCGGCCGTTCGTATGCGATCAAGGGTCGCCCGGCCGTTGGCGAATAGACAGAGCAGGAGCCGAGCCGATGCCCGTCAAACAACCTGCCTCCGGTGATCTGGAAGCCATCGAGACCGCCAGTCGCGACGAGATCACCGCGCTGCAGTTGCAGCGGCTGCAAGCCACGCTCAAACGGGCCTACGAAAATGTGTCGCACTACCGCAAGGCCTTCGACAACGCCGGCCTGCGGCCAGACGACCTGCGTTCGTTGTCGGACCTCTCGCGCTTCCCCTTCACCGTCAAGAGCGACCTGCGCGACCACTACCCCTACGGCATGTTCGCGGTGCCGCGTGAACAAGTGGTGCGCATTCACGCTTCGTCGGGCACCACCGGCAAGCCCACCGTGGTGGGCTACACCCAGCGCGACATTGATCACTGGGCGGACCTCGTAGCACGCTCGATCCGCGCGGCCGGCGGGCGTCGTGGCGACGTCGTTCACGTGGCTTACGGCTACGGCCTTTTCACCGGCGGGCTCGGGGCGCACTATGGTGCCGAACGCGCCGGTTGCACCGTGATACCGATGTCGGGCGGGCAGACCGAGAAGCAGGTGCAGCTCATCAACGACCTGCAGCCCGACATCATCATGGTCACACCCAGCTACATGCAGGTGATCGTCGAAGAATTCAGGCGGCAGGGTCTCGACGCGCGGACCTCGTCATTGAAGGTCGGCATATTCGGCGCCGAGCCCTGGACCGAAGCGATGCGCCGTGAACTGGAAGACAGCGCGGGGCTCGACGCGGTCGACATCTACGGGCTTTCCGAAGTGATGGGCCCGGGTGTCGCCAGCGAATGCATCGAATCGAAAGACGGCCCGGTGGTATGGGAAGACCACTTCTACCCGGAGATCGTCGACCCGGAAACCGGTGCCGTACTGCCCGACGGTGCTGAAGGCGAACTGGTCTTCACTTCACTGACCAAGGAAGCGTTGCCGATCATTCGCTACCGCACGCGCGACCTGACGCGGCTGCTGCCGCCCACGTCGCGCGCGTTCCGCCGCATGGGCAAGATCGTGGGCCGCAGCGACGACATGCTGATCATTCGCGGCGTCAACGTGTTCCCGACGCAGATCGAGGAACTGGTGCTGCAGCACGAGCAACTCTCTGGGCAATATCAGTTGGTCGTCAGCCGCGAAGGCCCACTCGATCGGCTGGAAGTGCGCTGCGAACTGCTGCAACCCGACACCGCGCCCGCGCCGATCGCCGAATGGCTGACGCACCGCATCAAGTCGATGGTAGGTGTGAGTGCCCAAGTGTCGGTGCTGCCGCCCGATTCGATCGAACGCACACTGGTCGGCAAAGCCCGGCGCGTGCTCGACCAACGCAACGCTTGAGCTTCGAAGGAGCCCGACCATGTACACCCAGGCGATGGATACCGAGCCGGCTCGCACGGCACCCCAGGCGGTGCTGAAGGCCGAAGACCCGCAACTGCAGCAACGCTTCGACGCCCACATCGACGCCGGCGGCTTCATCGAAGCCAAGGACTGGATGCCCGACGATTACCGCAAAACACTCGTGCGCCAGATCAGCCAGCATGCGCATTCAGAGATCGTCGGCATGCTGCCCGAAGGCAACTGGATCAGCCGCGCGCCCACGTTGAAACGCAAGACGATCCTGCTGGCCAAGGTGCAGGACGAAGCCGGGCATGGGCTCTATCTGTACGCCGCAGCCGAGACACTCGACACCACGCGCGACCAGATGCTGGACGCACTGCACACCGGCCGCGCCAAGTACAGCAGCATCTTCAATTACCCGACGCTGAGCTGGGCCGACATGGGCACGATCGGCTGGCTGGTGGACGGCGCGGCGATCATGAACCAGGTGCCGATCTGCCGCTGCAGCTATGCGCCGTATGCGCGTGCCATGGTGCGCATCTGCCGCGAAGAAAGCTTCCACCAGCGCCAGGGTTTCGAAAGCCTGCTGACGATGATGCAGCAGGGCACCGACGCCCAGCGCGCGATGGTGCAGGACGCGGTGAACCGCTGGTGGTGGCCCTCGATCATGATGTTCGGCCCGCCTGACGACCAGTCACCCAACAGCGCCAAGAGCATGCGCTGGGGCATCAAGCGGGTCTCGAACGACGAGTTGCGGCAGAAGTTCATCGACGCTGCGGTCGAGCAGGCCAAGGTGCTGGGCGTGCGCTTCCCCGACCCCGACCTGAAGTGGAACGAAGACCGCCAGCACTGGGACTTCGGCACCATCGACTGGGAAGAGTTCTGGCGCGTGGTGGGCGGCGACGGCCCGTGCAACCGTGAGCGGCTGGAAGCCCGTGTCGACGCGTGGAACGATGGCGCGTGGGTGCGCGAAGCGGCGCTCGAGCATGCGAGAAAGCAGGCACGCAAAGAGGATGAGCGGCGCAGTGCCGAGAGGCTCGCGGCATGACGACGACCGACGCCCTGCTAGTCGAATGGCCGCTGTGGGAAGTGTTCGTGCGCAGCAAGGCGGGCCTCGACCACAAACACTGCGGCAGCCTGCACGCCGCCGACCCGAAGATGGCGGTGCAGATGGCGCGCGATGTGTACACCCGGCGCCAGGAAGGCAGCAGCATCTGGGTCGTGCGCTCGGACCAAATCACCGCCAGCGACCCTGGCGACAAGGCGATGTACTTCGACCCGGCCGAAGACAAGGTGTACCGGCACCCGACGTTTTACAAACTGCCGGGTTCGGTAGACCACATGTGATGCCGGTCGCCTCGGTTTCGGTATCGGCTGACCCCACCGTGCAGTTCCTGCTTCGCTTGGGCGACACCTGCCTGATCCACGGTCAGCGCACCGCCGAGTGGTGCGGCCATGCGCCGGTGCTGGAAGAAGACATTGCGCTATCGAACATGGCGCTCGACCTGATCGGCCAGGCGCGCGCGGTGCTGAGCCTTGCAGGCAGCCTGCACGCGCCCGCACTCGACGAAGATCAACTCGCTTTCCTGCGCGACGAGCGCGACTACCGCAACCCGACGATCGTCGAACTGCCGCGCGGCGATTTCGCTTTCACGGTGCTGCGCAACACACTGATGGCCACGTTCATGCGGCTGCTGTGGGAGCGGCTGGTGTCCTCGCCGAACGAGGACTTGGCTGGCATCGCTGGGAAAGCGGTCAAAGAAGCGCGTTACCACCAGCAGCACGCAGCCGACTGGCTGGTGCGATTGGGCGACGGCACCGAAGAATCTCATGCGCGCTGCGTGGTCGCACTCGACCGGCTGTGGCCCTACACCGCCGAGCTGTTCGACGACGACGCCGTCGACGCTGCGGCCGAAGCCAGCGGGCTCGGCCCCCGCAGCAGCGCGCTGCAGGCAGCGTGGCTGGCAGAGCTGCAGGCGATCCTCGACGAAGCCACGCTGAAGGCGCCACCGTCGGGCGCGTTCCGCAGCACCGGCAAACGCGGCCTGCACAGCGAACACATGGGCTTCCTGCTGGCCGGGATGCAGCACCTGCAACGCAGCTTTCCAGGCGGCGTGTGGTGACCGCAGGCACTGTCGAGACGACGCGCGTACAACGGGCCTGGGCCGCGCTTCAAGAGGTGCTGGACCCCGAAGTGCCCGCGCTGTCGATCTGCGACCTGGGCATCGTGCGCGAGGTGCTGGACCATGGCGATGCCATCGAAGTCGTGCTGACGCCGACCTATTCGGGATGCCCCGCCACCGAAGTCATCGAGCAGGATGTGCGCAACGCGATCAGCGCTGCCGGGCTGGCACCGGTGCGCATCGGCCTGCGCCGTGCGCCGGCGTGGACGACCGACTGGATCAGCGCCGAAGGCCGCCGCAAGCTCAGCGACTACGGTATCGCACCACCGGGCGCGGTGGCCGACGCGAATGGCGCGGTGCCGATCCGCTTTCACAGCCGCAACACCGTGGTGCCTTGCCCGCGCTGCGGCAGCCGCGACACCGAACGCCTCTCGGCCTTCGGCGCCACGGCCTGCAAGGCGCTGTACCGCTGCCGCGCGTGCCGCGAGCCGTTCGAACACTTCAAGCCGATATGAGACGCCCACCCCCGAAGCGCCTGCGGCGCTCCCCCTCAAGGGGGAGCCCCCTGCGGCCCGGCAGAGCCGGTTCCGCGGCGGCTGCTCGATCGGCGAGATCGTGAACACGTCCTTGTTTCACTTGCTAACTGTGCGCTCGGTCGAGCCCGACACCGCCGAGGCCGTGGTGGTTTGCTTCGACGTGCCGCCGGCCTTGCGTGAGACCTTTGGCTTCACGCAGGGCCAGTACCTGACGCTGCGCACCGTGCTCGAAGGCACTGAACTGCGGCGCTCGTACTCGATCTGCGCTGGGGTCGACGACGGCGAACTGCGCGTCGGCGTGCGCAAGGTGCGCGGCGGCGTGTTCTCGAACTGGATCAACGCGCAGTTGAAACCTGGCGACCGCATCGAGGTGATGGCGCCACAGGGCCGCTTCTTCGTGCCGATCGACCCGGCAGCGCGGCGCCACCACCTGGGCATTGCCGGCGGCAGCGGCATCACGCCGATCCTCTCGATCATGAAGACGGTGTTGGCGCGCGAACCGTTGAGCCGCTTCACGTTGATCTACGGCAACCGGCGGCTGCCGTCGACCATGTTCAAGGAAGAGCTGGAAGACCTGAAGAACCGCCACCTGGCGCGGCTGTCCTTGCACCATGTGTTCTCGGATGAACACACCGATGCGCCGTTGAACAGTGGCGTGGTGGACCGCGTGAAGATCGGCGACTTTCTGTCGACACTGCTGCCGGCACGCGATATCGACCACGCCTATGTCTGCGGCCCGTTCCAGATGAACGACGAAGCCGAGGCGGCGCTGCTGGCGGCCGGCGTGCCCGAAGACCGCATCCACATCGAACGCTTCGGTGTGCCGGCAACAGCGGGGGTCGACGCCGTGGTGCACGAAACGCTGCCCGGCGATGCCGACCAGGCCCGCATCGTGATCATTCGCGATGGCCTGCGGCGCGAGCTGAACTTCCAGCGCGACCAGCCCAGCATCCTCGACTGCGCCTCGGCCGCCGGGCTGGAAGTGCCCTACTCCTGCACCTCGGGCGTCTGCGGCACCTGCCGCGCCCGGTTGCTGGAAGGCACGGTGCGAATGGACCGCAACTTTGCGCTCGACAAGGCCGAGGTCGCCGCCGGCTTCGTGCTGACCTGCCAGGCGCATCCGACAAGCGAGCGTGTCGTGCTCAGCTTCGACGAGCGCTGACCCGGGACAACAGATGGCCCGAGGACGCGCCGCCGGCTACGACGACCAGCAAGACGCCATCACCGCGCAGGCGGCGCAGCTCTTCGCGCGCCACGGCTACCCGGCCACGTCGATGAACCAGATCGCCAAAGCCTGCGGCTTGTCCAAAGCCACGCTCTACCACTACTGGCCACACAAATACGCGCTGCTGGTGCACATCGCCGAAGGCCATGTCTCGCATCTGCTCGCCATCGTCCAGCAGGCCCTGGCCGACCCGCGCCCGCCCGAGGTGCAGTTGCGGCGCCTGATTCGCGGTCTGGTGCAGGCCTATGCCGGCGCGCAGGCCGCGCATCGCGTGCTGACCGAAGACGTGAAATTTTTGGAGCCCATCGACCGCGACCGCGTGCTCGGTCAGGAGCGCGCAGTGGTCGCTGCCTTCGCCGGCCTCGTTGCGCAACTGCGCCCCGACCTGGACCCGGCGCACCTGACGAAGCCGCTGACGATGCTGCTGTTCGGCATGGTCAACTGGATGTTCACCTGGATGAAACCGGGTGGCGTGCTGGACCACGCGGCGATGGCACCCGTCGTCGCCGACCTCTTCATCGGCGGGTTGTCCACGGTGCGCATTGGCGTGCCAGCGGCTATCGTCATGGCCGCCGAACCGTTCCCGATCCGTTCTTTCTGACAAACCTAGGAGACCCGACCATGCCCACACCGACCCTCTTGCACCGCTGCCTGGCGTTTGCCGTTGCAGCCGCCTTCACAGCCTTCGGCAGCACCGCGGCGCGGGCCGACATCAAGGTCGGTGTCACCGTCTCGGCGACCGGGCCGGCGGCGTCACTCGGCATCCCCGAGAAGAACACGATCGCGCTGCTGCCAAAGATCATCGCCGGGCAGAAGATCGACTACATCGTGCTCGACGATGCTTCCGACACCACCACCGCCGTCAACAACACACGTAAGCTCATCACCGACGACAACGTCGACATCATCATTGGCTCCAGCATCACGCCGAACTCGCTGGCGATGATCGACGTGGTGGCCGAAGCCAAGGTGCCGATGATCTCGATGGCCGCCAGCGCCCGCATCGTCGAGCCGATGGATGCGAAGCGGCACTGGGTCTTCAAGACGCCGCAAAACGACATCATGATGTCGCTGGCGATTGCCACCCATATGGCCGAGCACGGCATCAAGACCGTGGGATTCATCGGCTTCGCCGACGCCTACGGCGAAGGTTGGTCGCAAGAATTCGGCAAGGCGGCCGACTTGAAAAAGATCAAGGTGGTCGCCAACGAGCGCTATGCGCGCAACGACACCTCCGTCACCGGCCAGGTGCTGAAGCTGATGGCGGCCAAGCCCGACGCGATCCTGATCGCCGGCAGCGGCACCCCGGCCGCACTGCCGCAAAAGGCGCTGCGCGAGCGCGGCTATACCGGCAAGATCTACCAGACCCACGGCGTCGCCAACGCCGACTTCCTGCGCGTGGGCGGCAAAGATGTCGAAGGCACCTTCCTGCCCGCCGGCCCGGTGCTGGTCGCCGACCAGCTTCCCGCCAGCAACCCGATCAAGAAGTCGGCCAGCGCCTATGTGGCGGCTTACGAGGGCGCGTACGGCAAGGGCACCGCTTCGACCTTCGGTGGCCACGCCTGGGACGCCGGCCACCTGATGATGGCCGCCGTGCCGGTGGCGCTGAAGACCGCGCAGCCCGGTACGCCGGCGTTCCGCAGTGCGCTGCGCGACGCGTTGGAAAAGACCAAGGACATGGCCGGCGCGCACGGCATCTTCACGATGTCGCCCACCGACCACCTGGGTCTGGACCAGCGAGCCCGCGTGATGGACGAGATCAAGAATGGCAAATGGGTCTATGTTCCTTGATCCCCCCCGG
>JALYUN010000139.1 GCA_030853725.1 Pseudomonadota bacterium
ACCACCGAATGGTTCGCGCGCCGCGTGCAATCGCGTTACGAGCGTTGTATCGCGATGAACTGAGTGTTCGCTTCCGGTGCACGGTGTCGGTGACCAGTTGGCTGACAATCGACGCCACTCCCACTGCGACACAGAGCATCCGACATGACCCGTTCCGACGACACCGGCAAACTCGTTCTGCGCCTGGCACTGGGCATCCTGATCCTGCTGCACGGTATCGCCAAGCTCAGCTCCGGCGTGGGCTTCATCTCCGGCATGCTGGCGGCGCACGGGTTGCCGGGCGCGCTGGCCTACGGCGTCTACATCGGTGAGATCGTGGCGCCGTTGCTGTTGATCGTCGGCCTCTACACGCGGCCGGCCGCCTGCATCATCGTCATCAACATGCTGGTCGCTTTCGCATTGGTGCACATGAAGGACCTGACCACGCTCGGCAAGCAGGGCGGGTGGGCGCTGGAACTGCAGGGCATGTACCTGTTCACGGCGCTTGCGGTGGCACTGCTGGGCGCCGGGCGCTTCAGCATGGGTGGGCGCGCGGGGCGCTTCAACTGAGTTTGGTTCCGGGCCGGGGCTCCGGCCCGCTGCCGACGATCACACCCTCGTTCGGACGCAGCCATGCGGTCGGGTCGATCGCCGGATTGCGGCCTCCGTCGGTCGACAGCCACACGGTGGCGCCGACCGGCAGCACATCGGGCGGCAGCGCGGCTGGTGCGTCGCCGAAGTTCAGCAGCACCACTACGCGCTCTGCGCCGCTCTGGCGGGCATAGGCCAGTACCGTGCCCTGCACCGCCAGCGGTTGCCAGTCGCCGGCGTGTAGCGCCGGGTTTCCGCGGCGCAGTGCCAGCAGCCGCTGGTACAGCTGCAAGGTCGACTGCGCGTCGCGCTGCTGCGCGGCCACGTTGCGGCTGCGCCAGTCGTCGCCCAGCCGCAACCACGGCGGCCCTGTGCTGAAGCCGGCGTGCGGCACGTTGCCGGTCCACGGCAGGGGGGTGCGCTGCGGGTCGCGACCCAGACCCTTGCCGGGCTGGTTGCGCTCGAACGGATCCTGTATTTCATCCGGCGGGATCGGCACGTCGGTCATACCGATCTCGTCGCCGTAGTACAGCGTGGGCGTGCCGCGCAGCGTCAGCAGCAGCATCGCGGCGAGCCGAGCCCCGGCTTCGCCGACGCGGCTCGCGATGCGCGGCTTGTCGTGGTTGCCGAGCACCCAGTTCGGCGCCGCGCCCGGCGGCAATGCGGCTTCATAGTCGCGCACCACCCGGTCGACAGCCGCGGCCTGCCAGGCGGTGCCGATCAAGTGGAAGTTGAACGGCAGTTGGGCGCCTTGCAACGCACCCGAGGCGTCGGCGCCGTAGTACGCCACCAGACGCTCGATCGGCAGGTAGATCTCGCCGATCAGCACCCGCGCCGACTCGTCCGTGCTGAACTCGTCCAGCACACGCCGCATCTCGACCGTGATCTGCCGCGATTCGAGTTGGTCGACAGTATGTTGCGGCACCAGGCTGTGCGCAGGGTCGCCGCCGGGAACGTAGTCTGGGTTCGGCGGGTTGTCGCGGAACTGCGCGTCTTCGATCAGGTGGTAGATCACGTCGACCCGAAAGCCGTCCACGCCGCGCCGCAACCAGAAGCGGAGAGTGTCGAACATGGCGACCTTCAACGCGGGGTTGCGCCAGTTCAGGTCGGGTTGCGCGCTCAGGAACGCGTGGTAGTAGTACTGGCCGGTGGTTTCCTCCAGGGTCCAGGCCGGACCGCCGAAGTTGCTGAGCCAGTTGTTCGGCGGGCCGCCCCCCGGTGCCGGGTCGCGCCAGATGTACCAGTCGCGGTACTGCGATTGGCGGTCGCTGCGCGCGCTTTGGAACCACGGGTGCTGGTCAGAGCTGTGGTTGGGCACGAAGTCGAGGATCAGCTTCAGCCCGCGGCTGTGGGCGTCGGCCACCAACGCGTCGAAGTCGGCCAGCGTACCGAAGCGCGCGTCGACCCCACAGTAATCGCTGATGTCGTAGCCGAAGTCGGCCATCGGCGAGGGCTGGAACGGCGAGATCCAGAGTGCGTCGACCCCGAGCGCCACCAGGTGATCCAGGCGCTGCCGGATGCCGCGCAAATCGCCGATGCCGTCACCGTCGGTATCCTGATAAGAGCGCGGGTAGATCTGGTAGATCACCCCATCCTTCCACCATGCGTCGGCCGACATCGCTTTTCCTTTGCTCGGGAAGACGTCGATTCTGCCCACCGCACACCCGCAACCGACGACCGATGATCAATGTGACCTCTGGTACAAAAACGCGATCGTCTATGGCTTGTCGGTCGGCAGTTTCATGGACGCCAACGGCGAAGGCCTGGGTGACTTCGAAGGCCCGAAGCGGCGCCTGAACTCCCTGCAGGGCCTGGGCGTGACCACGCTGTGGCTGATGCCGTTCCAGACCTCGCCGATGCGCGATCAGGGCTGCGACGTGGCCGACCACTACAACGTCGACCCGCGCTTCGGCACGCTCGGCGACTTCGTGGCTTTCCCGCACGCGGCAAAGAGCCGTGGCATGCGGGTGATCATCGACCTGGTGGTCAACCACACCTCGGACCAACACCCGTGGTTCCGAAGCGCGCGCAGCGACCCGCAATCGAAGTACCGCGACGGGTATGTCTGGGCCGACAAAAAGCCGGCCCATGCCGACGACGGCATGGTGTTCCCCGGCGTGCAGGATTCCACCTGGACCCGCGACCCCGTCGCCAAGCGCTGGTAGCTCCACCGCTTCTACTGGTTCCAGAACAACCTGAACACTGCCCACCCGCAGGCGCAGGCCGAGATCCTGAAGATCATGGGCTTCTGGATTCAGCTCGGCATGGCCGGCTTCCGGATGGACGCGGTGCCGTTCATCATCGCCAAGAAAGGGCCGACCGAAGTCAAGCCGGAGTCGGATTTCGACATGCTGCGCAGCTTCCGCGAACTGGGCCGGCTCACAAAGACCCAGGGCCAGCGCATGTTCGACGCCTTCGCGCCCGAAGAAGAGATGCAGCTCTACGGCCGCGGCATGCGCCGCCGTCTGGCGCCGATGCTCGGCAGCGACCGGCGCCGGCTGGAGCTGGCCTGCAGCCTGATGTTGACGCTGCCCGGCACGCCGGTGCTGCGTTACGGCGACGAGATCGTGATGGGCGACGACCTGAGCCTGCCCGAACGTGAATGCGCGCGGCACCGCCATGCAGTGGTCCAACGAGCCGCACGGCGGCTTCACCACGGCCGAAAAGCCGGTGGCGCCGGTGATCGAAAGCGGACCCTATGGTTACGAGCACCTGAACGTGGCGGCGCAGCGGCGCGACCCGAATTCGTTCCTGAACTGGCTGGAACGCGTGTGCCGCATGCGGAAGGAAGTGCCAGAGATCGGCCGGGGCGACTTCGAAGTGCTGGACCTGGGCATCAAGGGGGTGCTGGCGCTGCGCCACGAATGGCGCAACAACGCCGTGCTGGTCCTGCACAACCTGGCCGACCGGCCGTGCGAGGTGAAGGTGCCGGCGCAGACCTCGCACGGCCGCGGTGGGCTGCTCGTGAACCTGCTGTCGGAAGACCACGGCGTGGCCGAGGACGACGGCCGCTTCGGTGTGCTACTGGAGTCCTACGGCTACCGCTGGTTCCGCGTCGGTGGGCTCGACTACCTGTTGCAGCGCAGCGAGACCGACGACTGAATCAAGCGCCCAGCAGCTTGTTCATGCGCTTCCTGGCCACGTGCTTGACCAGCGACTGCTCCAGCCCGTTGCTTTGTTCGTAGAGCTTCGTGCCCTCGGCTGCGCACGCCGTCTGGCGCGCCGCCAGCTCGGCTTCAGGCAGGCTCTTCTGCGCTTGCAGCGCTTGGTTGGCCAGTTCCTTGGCCTGCTTTTCCTCGACCTCGCTGTGCAGGTAAACATCGCCGACAAAGGCAGTGCCCGCGACCAGACGTTCCAGCAACAGGCCGCGCAAATCGTCCTTGCCGACTTGGACCTGCTGCGCCAGTTCGCGCGTGTTCTGGTCTAGCGCTGCCACACAACTCGCCGCGTGCAGGTCGCGCGCGGTGGGCTCGGCCGCGACGGCTCCGTGGGCGCCGATGGCAAGCGCCAAGCCGGGTATCAGACGAAAGATCAAACGCAAGCGGGTGACGTTCATCGGCGAAGCGTAGCGTGATTCCGACATCGCGTCAGCTGGTCGCGGCGGACGCGCGCTTCGTTACGATGGACGAGCCGGGCCACGCGCCAAGCGGGCTGCCGCGATTTGCTGAACGACATTCACAACCAGGAGAGACAGATGCAAAGAACCCTTATCGCCCGAGGCGCCCTGTTGGCCGGCGCAGCGCTGCTGCTCGGCGGCTGCGCCGGCATGGGCGATCACGCCAAGCCCGGCGCCAGCTTCTTCGTCACCAGTGTCGGCTCGGGCCGCGGTGGGGACCTGGGCGGGCTCGCCGGCGCCGACGCGCATTGCCAGGCACTGGCCACAGCAGCCGGGCTTCCGAAGCGCGACTGGCGGGCTTACCTGAGCACACAGCCTTCCAACAGCGGCCCTGGCGCGAATGCACGCGACCGCATCGGCAAGGGGCCGTGGGCCAACGTCCACGGCGTGGTGATTGCCAGCGACCTGGCGCAACTGCACGGCGCCAACCACCTTACCAAGGCCACCGCGCTGACGGAAAAGGGTGCGGTAGTCAATGGCCGCGGTGACACTCCCAACACCCACGACATCCTGACCGGCTCGCAACCCAGCGGCGACTTCATCGCCGGTGACGCGAATTCGACTTGCGCCAACTGGACCCAGTACGACCAGGGCGCGGCGATGCTCGGCCACAGCGACCGCACCGGCCTGGACGAAAGCGCGCCGGCGAAGTCGTGGAATTCGTCGCACCAGTCGCGTGGCTGCAGCCCCGATCAGTTGAAGACCACCGGCGGCGCTGGCCTGTTTTATTGCTTCGCCGCAGATTAGGCCGGCGTCAGGAGGGCGCGCTGCCCATCAGGCTTCGCGCGCCCTGCTGCAACAGTCGGTGACCACTGACGAGCACGATGCCGAGCCCCACCAGCACCGCGCCGCTGACGAAGCCCGGTTCCAGCGGCTCGTTCAGCAGCCACACGCCGAAGGCCACGCCGAACAGCGGTGTCATGAACGAGAACACGCCGAGCTGCGAAGCAACGTACCGGCGCAGCATCCAGAACCACAGCAGGTAGCTGGCAAACGCGACCACCACGGTCTGGAACGCCAGGTTGGCCCACAGCATCGGGCTCGGCCGGATGCCTGCTTGACCGAACGCAAAGGCCGCGGCCAACAGCAACACGAAGGCGCCCAGAAGTTGGTAGAGCAGGGTGCGGCTTGCGGGGATCGTAGCCAGGCGCGAGCAGCGCACCACCACAGTCGTCGTGCCCCAGGTCAGCCCCGCCAGCAGCGCCAGCAGGTCGCCCCACAGCGTGGTGCCGCTGCTGCCGGTCGCGTGCTGGGCGTGCCCGCCGCTGCCCCCGAAGAACGCGATCGCAATGCCACCGAAAGCCAGCCCCACCCCGACCCACTGCAGCGGCGCCAACCGTTCTGCCGGTAGCCGGCGGTGCAGCCCCAACGCAGCGAAGATCGGTGCGGTGTAGAGAAAGACCACCATGTGCGACGCAGTGGTGTGGCGCAGCCCTTCGCCGATCATCAAGAACTCGCTGCCGAACAGCAGCCCGACGACGAGGCCGGGGCGCCAGCTGCCATCGGCCAGCGCCAATAGCGGCTCACCGCGCCAGTGCATCAGCGCGGCCACCAGCAACGCAGCGGCGCCGGAACGCAGCCCGATCTGCAACATCGGCGTCATGTCGGGGGCCGCGTGCTTCAGCGCAATCTGCTGGAAGCCCCAGATCGCGCAAACGCCGACCATCATCGCCACCGCGGAAAGGCCGATCGGGCGGCGGGTGTCCATGGTGGGCGGCGACGGGAGCTGATTTTGGTTGCACCAGGCCCTCATGGGCCTAGCCGGCGATTGTGCCGCTGCGCTGCAAACGGTCACCGGCGTTGGCGGCGAGCAAGCGCACCAGGGGAGTCTGCGTCTCGGGCAAGCGATTCAGATCGGTGGCCGGATTCGTAATTCAGGTGTTGGCAAAGGGGGTTGCAAGATGCGCTTATCGGCGGATAGCAATACTTTCTCCAGCGAGCAAATCGCGTTGAGCATGGCGAGCAAGGTCTGTGCTTCGTCGACCGGGGCCGTCTTGGCAGGCCAGCAGCTGGGATTCGGCGCCGGGCTGCTGGGCAAACTGCGCTCACTTTCCGGGCGGCGTTGTGCCGTACGCTTGATGAGCTGTTCGAGCGGCTCGGTGTGGGCCTCTTGCTGACTGGCGCAAGTCAGGCCGTCAACGAAGCCGTGCAAGCTCAGGATCAGCGTCTTCAGCCGCACCATCTGATGTTCGCTCCAGGCCTGCGTGGGGGCCAACCCGGTGATCGGCACGTACTGCTCCACGAACAAACGGCCAGCCGCCGTTCCGTAGTTGTGGGCCATTTTCAGGATGCGCTCGCGCTTCATGCTCAGGTTGAGTTCGCCCTCGCCTGGCAATAGGTTCAGGCGCGCTACCCGGCGCCGCACATGGGCCATGCGCATGCCGCTGCGATCGCCCCAGTCCTTGGCCGTGATGCCGGCGGCGAACAGGAACCCGAGTAGTGTGAGCAACGTCAGCGGCGCGGTTCGGTCGTCGCCATTGCCCGGCTCAAAGCGGGTCCAGATATCGCCGCGGCCGGCACCTTCGCTGCTGGGCAGCCAGACTTCTTCGGACCCGACCTGTCTGACCCCGAATTGACCGTAGGGCCCGCGCTGGCCAAGCCACATGCCGAAGGTCGGCCAGCGTGGCGCTGGCGAGTCGAACAGGTGGATCGGAAAGTTCGAGCAGATGCCGCCATCGGAGAAGCGACAACGTTTGATGGTGCGTGTGCCCTCGGGCATCTCGCAGTCGACGGCATACAGCGGCACAGCCGAGAGCAGCAATGGAAAGCTCAGACTCAGCCGCGCCGCCACGACGATCGGCATGTCGGCGCCCGGCAGTTCGAGAAACCCGGCTTCGACGTTTTCAGGCGCTGGGTCGTCTGAATCCGGCCGCTGCCGGTAAGGCAG
>JALYUN010000143.1 GCA_030853725.1 Pseudomonadota bacterium
GCGCCGACGGTGCGCCCGAGGTGGTGATCGTCGACGAGTTCACCGGTCGCCTCATGACAGGCCGGCGCTGGAGCGACGGCCTGCACCAGGCGGTGGAAGCCAAGGAAGGCGTGCAGATCCAGTCCGAGAACCAGACGCTGGCTTCGGTCACCTTCCAGAACTACTTCCGCATGTACGGCAAGCTGTCGGGCATGACCGGCACCGCCGACACCGAAGCCTACGAATTCCAGGAGATCTACGGGCTGGAGACGGTGGTGATTCCGCCCAACAAGCCGACGATTCGAAAGGACGACAACGACCTGATCTACAAGACGGCCAAAGAGAAGTACGACGCCGTCACCGAAGACATCCGCGACTGCCACACCCGCGGCCAGCCGGTGCTGGTGGGCACGACCTCGATCGAGAACTCCGAGCTGATTTCTGAGTTGCTTACCAAAGCGAAACTGCCGCACCAGGTGCTGAACGCCAAGCAGCATGCGCGTGAAGCCGAGATCGTGGCCCAGGCCGGGCGGCCGAGCGTGATCACGATCGCCACCAACATGGCCGGGCGGGGAACCGACATCGTGCTCGGCGGCAATGTCGAAAACCAGATCAAGGTGCTGGAAGCCGACGCCGAACTCGGCGACGCCGACCGTGCGGCGCGCTCGCAGCAACTCAAGGACGAATGGCAGTCGCTGCACGACAACGTCAAAGCAGCGGGTGGTTTGCGAATCGTCGCCACCGAACGGCACGAGAGCCGACGTATCGACAACCAGCTGCGGGGCCGCTCGGGTCGCCAGGGCGATCCGGGCGCCAGCCGCTTCTATCTGAGCCTGGACGATTCGCTGATGCGGATCTTCGCTGGCGACCGGGTGCGCGCCATCATGGACCGGCTGAAGATGCCCGAAGGCGAGGCCATCGAAGCCGGCATCGTCAACCGCAGCATCGAAAGCGCACAACGCAAAGTCGAGGCCCGCAACTTCGACGTCCGCAAGCAATTGCTGGAATACGACGACGTCGCCAATGACCAGCGCAAGGTCATCTACCAGCAACGCAACGAGATCCTGGAAGCGGCCTCACTCGACGCGCAGATCACCAATCTGCGCAAGAGCACCATGACCGAGGTGGTTCGCACCCACGCGCCGGCCGGTTCGCTGGAGGAGTTGTGGGACCTGAACGCACTGCAGCGCGTGTTGAAGGACGAATGGCACCTGGACCTCGATTTGAAAGGCGAGGTCGAGCGCAGCGACTCGATCACCGATGAAGACATCGTCGAGCGCGTGGTGGCTGCGGCCGACGTGCATTTCAACGCCAAGATCGAGCAGGTCGGCGGCGAGCAGTTCACGCCTTTCATGCGCATGGTGCTGCTGCAGTCGATCGACAGCCATTGGCGTGAACACCTGGCGGCGCTGGACTACTTGCGCCAGGGCATTCACCTGCGCGGCTACGCGCAGAAGAACCCGAAGCAGGAATACAAGCGCGAGGCTTTCGATCTGTTCTCGCAACTGCTCGACGTGGTCAAGGCCGAAGTCACACGGATCCTGATGACCGTGCGCATCCAGAACCCCGACGAAGCGGCGCAGGCCGCTCAGGCGCTGGAAGAGCAGGGCGGGTTCGTGGGGAACGTCACCTACACCCATCCGAACGAAGACGGCAGCGTTTCCTCAGATGCCGAAGCGCCCGGCGGCGTGGCGGCGATGCCCGGCCTGCCACCCGGTATGCCGAAGGTCGGCCGCAACGACCCTTGCCCGTGCGGCAGTGGCAAGAAGTTCAAGCTCTGCCACGGCAAATTGGCTTGAGCACCCCGGTGCGACGCCGCCCTTGTTGCGTCTAACCCCGCGAACCGGGGGGTGTCTGTGCGACCCAGGCTGCTTATCGTCGTCGTTTGACACAGCACCGAGGCCCTCACCAACATGAAGAAGATCGCACTGCTCGCTGCGCTGGCCTTTACGGCTGCCGCCCAAGCGGCTCCCACCACGCTGTCCGAGAATTTCGACGACGTGGGCGCGCTGTCGGCCGCCGGCTGGAGCTTCGTCAACAACAGCACGACTCCGGTCGGGCTGAACTGGGGCCAAGGCAATCCGGGCGTCTTCACGGCGCAGGCGGGTGCAGACAACAGTTTCGCAGCCGCTAGCTTTCTGAGTACCCAGCAGTTCAACGGTGCGGCCAGCAACTGGCTGATCTCGCCGGTGCTCACGCTGGACAGCGCCAGCTTGCTGAGCTTCTATGTGCGCAACGGCGGCTCGGGATTCTTCGACACGCTCGAAGTCCGCCTGAGCACCAACGGCACCAGCGCCGATGTCGGCAGCACACCCGCCAGTGTGGGTGACTTCAGCACCTTGCTGGGAATTTACAGCTCGGACACGGCAGCCGACTGGGTCCAACTCAGTTACGGCCTGGGCAGCCTGACAGCTTCGACCGATGTGCGGCTGGCGTTCCGCTATGTGGTCGACGACACCTCGGCCAATGGCAATTACCTGGGCATCGACACGGTGTCGGTCAGTGCCGTTCCCGAGCCCGCTGCCTATCTGCTGATGGGCCTGGGTTTGGCGGGCCTGCTGGTGCGCCGCCGCCTTACAGCTTGAACCGACAACGGAGGTCCATTTGAACAAGACTTTGGTTCGCCATCCGATCGCGCAGCTCACGCTGGCGGTTGTACTTGCCGCCGCAGCGGCTTCGGCCGCGCAGGCCCAAACCGCCGCTCGCGACGGCGCTTCGAGTCCGCTGCGAGCCCCGACTCCGGCCGAGGCGCAGTCACTGCATTCGGCGGCCAGGGCCGCGGCGCCCGTGGGCATGCTTACCGGCAGCGTCAATCCACAGCCCGTTCGTTACAAGGACGGCACGATCGGCCAGGAACTGGACGCCAGCACGATGATGTATTCGGTGGCTCGGCGCAACGTCGATGGCAGCGTCAGTCAGTACTGCGTGGAAGGCCCTGAGGCCGCGCAGAAAGTCGTAGACGGCAAGGTCGTTAACGATACGAAGGGACACCAGCATGAGCTCAAGTAAGCAAGTGCAGGGCAAGCGTCTGGCGCTGGCACTGGCGGTCGGCGGCGCCTTCATGTTCGGTGCGGTACAGGCTCAGGCCGCGCTGACTATCGTCATCAACAACATCAACGGCCCAGGCGTCGGGTTCAACGACGTGACCCCGGCTGCACCGCTCGGCGGCAACAGCGGCACCACACTCGGTGAACAGCGCCTGATTGCTTTCACGTATGCCGCAAACATTTGGGCGGCGAACCTCACCAGTAACGAGCCGGTCATCATCAATGCGCAGTTCAGCGCACTGACCTGCACGACGACATCGGCCGTGCTCGGCAGTGCGGGCGCGACGTCAATCTTCCAGAACTTCGCCAACGCCCCGAAGGCCAACACCTGGTATTCCTACGCGCTAGCCAACAAGATCGCTGGCGCCTACCTGGGCACCCCGAACGCGGCGCAGATCAACGCCAACTTCAACGTCAATCTGGGCCAGACCGGTTGCCTGGACGGCACTTTCTGGTACTACGGGCTCGACGGCAACCACGGCAACAGCACCGATTTCGTTGCCGTGCTCGAGCACGAAATGGCGCACGGCCTGGGCTTCCAGACCTTTACCAACGGTTCCACCGGTGCGCTGAACGGCGGCGTTCCATCGATCTGGGATCACTATCTGTTTGGCGTGACGGCTGGCAAGCTCTGGAAGGACATGACCAACGCCGAGCGTGTCGCTTCGGCTCTCAGCGGCGACAAGCTGGTCTGGACGGGTGCCAACGTCACCAACGCCATCCCGAGCGTGTTGCGCTTCGGCGCGCTCGGTGGCACCGTCAGCGGGCCTGCGGCCGGCACCACAGCCGGCACGTTGCCGGTCGGCGAGGCATCGTTCGGGCCACCCTTGGGTTCGCCGGCCCTCGTTGGCGAGATCATGCCGGTGGCCGAGCCCAGTGCCACAGGCACGACCGGTCTGGGTCTGGCGTGCGACCCCTTGTCCAGTGCGAACGCCAGGGCTGTGGCTGGCAAGGTGGCGCTGGTCAGCCGCGGCGTTTGCGCCTTCACCGTGAAGGTGAAGAATGCGCAGAATGCCGGTGCGGTCGCGGTGCTGGTGGCCGACAACGCTCCGGGCTCACCGCCAGCGGGTCTGGGTGGCGCTGATGCGACCATCACCATTCCTTCAGTGCGCATCACGCAGACCGACGGCCTGGCGTTGCAAGAGGTGCTGAAGCGCCGTTCGAGGACGAGTTCGGGCGTGTTCGTGACGCTCGGACTTCTGCCGCAGTATGCCGGTGCCGATACCCAAGGCCGTATGAAGTTGTATTCGCCCAATCCGTACCAAGGCGGATCGTCGGTTTCGCACTACGACACCTCGGCGACCCGCAACCAGCTCATGGAGCCGGCGATCAACGCCGACCTGACACAGTCGGTTCAGCCACCGGAAGATCTGACGCTTCCGCTGTTCAAGGACATCGGCTGGTAGGTCGCCTCGCGATCCTTCGAAACCCCGCTGCGGCGGGGTTTCGTGTTTTTGGCGCTGCCTACAATCCAAGGCCCCGTACCCGAACTCACCGCCCATGCCCGTCAATCTGCAAGCACCTGACCCGCTGACCCTGCTGCCGGTGCCCGGTGTGCGCATCGGTGTTGCGATGGCCGGCATCAAGAAGCCGAACCGCCGCGACCTGGTGGTGTTCGCGCTCGACAAAGGCGCTACGGTGGCGGGCGTCTTTACGCGCAACCGCTTCTGTGCCGCACCGGTGCAGGTGTGCCAGGCCCATCTGGCCGCCTCAGCGTCGATCCGTGCGCTGCTCGTCAACACCGGCAACGCCAACGCCGGCACCGGTGCCGACGGTCTGATACGGGCTCGGCGTACCTGCCAGGCGCTGGCAGGGTTGTTGCAGATCGAAGCCACACAAGTGCTTCCGTTCTCGACCGGCGTGATCATGGAAGTGCTGCCGGTCGAACGAATCGAAGCCGGCCTGCCTTCGGCGCTGGCGGCACTGCAAGCTGCGAACTGGGGCGAAGCCGCCAACGGCATCATGACCACCGACACGTTGCCGAAAGCGGCGTCTCGACAGCTCACCCTGGGTGGCCGAACAGTCACGATCACCGGCATCTCCAAGGGCGCCGGCATGATCCGGCCCGACATGGCGACGATGCTCGGCTTCATCGCCACCGACGCGGTGATCGAGCCCGCCCTGCTGCAACCGCTGCTGAACCGCGCTGCCGAGCAGAGCTTCAACCGCATCACGATCGACGGCGACACCTCCACCAACGATTCGTTCGTGCTGATGGCCACGCACCGCGCCGGCCACGCGCCGATCACCCAGCTCGAATCGGGTGACGGCAAGCTGCTGCTGGACGCGGTGGTTTCGTTGTCGCAGCAACTGGCGCAAGCCATCGTCCGCGACGGCGAAGGCGCCACCAAGTTCATCACCATCACCGTGCGCGGCGGCCGTGATGCTGCGGAATGTCGGCTGGTGGCCTATGCCATTGCCCATTCGCCACTGGTCAAGACCGCTTTCTTCGCAAGCGACCCGAACCTGGGCCGCATCCTGGCTGCGGTGGGCTATGCCGGCATCGCCGATCTGGACCAGGCGTTGATCGACCTGCACCTGGACGATGTGCTGGTGGTGCAGCACGGCGGACGGCATGCTGAGTACCGTGAAGCCCAAGGCCAGCGCGTGATGCGGCAAAGCGAGATCACCGTGACGGTGGATCTGCACCGCGGCCCGGCCGAGTCCACGGTCTGGACCTGCGATCTCTCGCACGACTACATCAGCATCAACGCCGATTACAGATCTTGACCCACCCCCGAAGCGCCTTCGGCGCGCTTGTCGGCTTGCAGGCCGACCAGCGCTCGCCAGCCACTCACGAGCGTGCAGGCGCTCGTTCAGCGCGGGCTCTCCTCCCTCAAGAGGGCGCCGATTGGCGGCCCGGCGGAGCCGGTTCCGCGGCGGGCACTTGATGGCGCGGCGGCGACGCCGACGGCGCTCGAAATCGGCAGGGTACCGCTGCGGCTTCGCAGCTGTCTGCTCAAGCTGCGGCCGCCAAGCGGCGACCTGCTCAGAGACCCGGCCTATCTGCGGCTGTGGAGCTCGATCTTCAGCAGTTCCTTCGGTAACCAGGTGATGATGCTGGCGCTGCCGCTGACGGCCGCAGTGCTGTTGCATGCCACGCCCACACCGATGGGTCTGCTGACCGCGATCGAATTGGCGCCCTTCATCCTGATCTCGTTGCCGGCCGGTGTCTGGCTC
>JALYUN010000146.1 GCA_030853725.1 Pseudomonadota bacterium
CGCACGTTCTTGGCGACGAAAAAGGCCACGTCTTCGGGCATCGTCGTGGCTTCGAGCTCAGCCTTCCTCATCAGGATCGCGACGCGCATTTCGAGCTCGGGCGGCTCGATCGCAACCGTCAATCCGGCTTCGAAGCGGCTCGTGAGCCGCTCGTCGATGTCGACCAGACCCTTGGGGTAGGTGTCGCTGGTCATGATGATGTGGGCGCGTTTGGTCAGCAACGCTTCGAAGGCATTGAAGAATTCTTCCTGCGTGCGCTCTTTGCCAGCGAAAAACTGCACATCGTCGATCAACAGCAGGTCCAGCGAGTGGTACTTGGCTTTCAACTCGTCGAAAGTCTTGCGCTGGTAGTTTTTGACGACGTCGCTGATGAACTGCTCGGCGTGCAGGTACAGCACGCGGGCCTGTGGCCGGTCGTGCAACAGGGCGTTGCCCACCGCATGCACCAGGTGGGTCTTGCCGAGGCCGACGCCACCGTAAATGAACAACGGGTTGTAGGTCAACCCGGGCGCGCCCGCCACATGCAACGCAGCAGTCCGTGCCATCTGGTTGGCCCGGCCCGCCACCAGGGTGTCGAAGGTGAGTGCGGTGTTCAGCCGGTGGGTCGGCGATGGCGTGGCGCCCGCGGGCATGGCCAAGCCGGTAGCGTTGTGCGAGCCATTGCCGACGCGCCGATTGATGCTGCTCTGGACGCCGCTATCCACGCCGCTTTCGACCACATTCCCCTGGCCCATCGAATGGCGCGCGTTGCCACCTTGGCGCTCAGTCCCCTCGCCTAACGCCAGCAGCGCCAGCGAAGCGGCTGAAGCAACGCCGCTCGAACCATCCGCTGGACGCAATGTGCTTCCGTGCGGGTCGGTGCGCGGCGCCAAACTCAGTTCCAGCCGCACCGGACAACCCGCAACCGCTGTCAGGGCAGATTCGATGCGGCCTGCGTACTGCGAACGAATCCAGTCGAGCTTGAAGCGGTTGGGCACCTGCACCGCCATCACGTTGGCGTTGTTCGCCACGGCGGTGGGCGACAACGGCCGGATCCAGGTGTTGAATTGTGGTTCGGGCAATTCGGCTGCAAGGCGTTCACAGCCCCGCTGCCACAAGTCAGTCGTCATTGTGGATATCTTCTCTGGAAAGCCGCCGGTTCTTGCGTCCCTCGCGAACGGCGGATCGCAGTTATCCACACTATCGGGTCCGCCGTCAACCCCGCCACAGCGGCCAGTCTGCGGTGCAAGTGTTTGACCGCGTTCAGCTTTTCTGCTGCAATGCTGGGTTTCCCCGAATCAGCAGAGACCGCCATGAAGCGCACCTACCAGCCGTCCAAGATCCGCCGAGCCCGCACCCACGGCTTTCTTGTGCGCATGAAAACCCGTGGCGGCCGCGCCGTCATCAACGCCCGCCGCGCGAAGGGGCGCAAGCGTCTGGCCGTGTGAGGCCGGGCGTTCTGACAGGCGTTCTAACGGGCGCCCCAAAACAGCGCTCTTCGACGCTGCAGAAGCGCCGCATCCGCCTTAACCGCCGCGCCCGCACGGAATCCCGATGATTCAGGGGCAGCCCCCGCACACTGCCGCCGTGCGGCGCCTTGTCAACAAGGCCGATTTCGAGCGCCTGCTTTCCACGCGTGGCGCGGTGCGAAGTGTTCACTTCGCGTTGCACCATGTCAGCGGGGCACCTTGCGGCAGCCCGTGGGTGGAAAAGCAGGCTTCGATTTCAAAGTTATCCACAGGCCAGGAACTACAAGTTTCAGGCGCTGTGGATAAACAGCCCCCAGGGGTCTGGCTGGGATGCATGGCACCCAAGCGCCATGCGCGCCGAGCTGTCACCCGCAACCTGCTGAAGCGTCAGATGCGCGGCGCTGCTGCACGCCACGTTGGCGGGATGGCGCCGGGACTGTGGCTGATCCGACTGCGTGCGCCATTTGCGGTGCTGCAATTTCCTTCTGCACGGTCTGTTGCCTTGTCGGTGGTGGCGCGAGCCGAGCTCGACGCGCTGCTGACCCGCGCCGAGCACGGTGCGCGCCAGCCGGCGGTACGATGATTTGGCGTGCAGAGCGTTGGCCGCAGCGTTTCCTGAGCGGCTTGGTGCAGGCCTACCGGCTGCTGTTCAAACCCTGGGTTGGTAACGTTTGCCGGTTCGAGCCCAGTTGTTCAGCCTATGCCCTGATCGCGCTGCACCGGCACGGTGCCTTGCGTGGCAGCGCATTGGCCGGATGGCGCGTGCTGCGCTGCCATCCCTGGTGTGATGGTGGTTACGACCCTGTACCCGAGCGCTAAGCCCAGCACCCTTTTCGATAGAACGATCCGACTCCGAAGGCTTCCATGACCGATATCCGTCGCACCCTGCTGTGGGTGATCTTCACCATGTCGCTCGTGCTGCTGTACGACGCCTGGAACCGGCACAACGGGCAGCCGACCCTGTTCGGCAGTGGGCCGCCAGCGATCGTGGCTGCCAACGGGTCCGGCCCCACACCCGGTCCGACATCCGGTACGTCACAGCCCTTGGTGGTGCCGGCGGCGGTGCCAGGCGCGATGGGTGCGGGCACAACGCCCTCGGGCGTCCTGCCCGGCACGGCTCCCACGGGCGCTGCCACCGGGGAGCAGGTCACCATCACCACCGACTTGGTCAAAGCGAGCTTCGACAGCATCGGTGGCACGCTGATGCGGCTGGAATTGCTGAATTACCACGACACCAACGACCGCAGCCGCGACGTGCTGCTGTTCGACCGCAGCCCGGCGCGCCTGTATCTGGCGCAGACCGGCCTGGTCACGACCCAGGCGGGTATCAAGCTGCCGAATCACTTGACCCCCATGACGTTGATGCCCGGTGAACGCACGCTGCAGCCGGGCGGCAATTCGTTAGGCGTGCGCTTCGAGTCGGCTGCCGTCGACGGTCACAAGCTGGTCAAAACTTATACCTTCACGCGCGGCAGCTACGTCATCGACGTGAAGAACGAATTCATCAACGACGGCAGCACAACGCTGTCGCCGCAGCTCTACCTGCAGCTGACCCGCGACGGCAACGCGCCCGAGGGTGAATCGCATTTCTACTTCACTTTCACCGGCCCGGCCATGTACACCGAGGCCAGCAAGTTCCACAAGCTGGCTTTCAAGGACATCGAGAAAGGCAAGAGCGACCACGACAAGCAGGCGGACAACGGCTGGGTCGGAATGGTGCAGCACTACTTTGCATCGGCCTGGTTGGTGCCGACCCCGGGCCCGCGCGAATTCCGCACCGCCAAGGTCGCCGACAACGAATACAGCATCGCGATGGTGCTGCCGATGGGCGAAGTGGCGCCCGGCGCCAGCAAGACGCTCGACGCCAAGCTCTATGCCGGCCCGCAAGAGGAATACAAGCTCGAAGCGCTGGCCCCGGGGCTGGAGTTGGTGAAGGACTACGGCTGGTTGACGATCTTGTCGAAGCCCCTGTTCTGGCTGCTGACCAAGCTGCATGGCTTCATCGGCAACTGGGGCTGGGCGATCGTGGCACTGGTGGTGCTGCTGAAGATCGCGTTCTACTGGCTCAACGCCAAGGCCTACAGCAGCATGGCCAGGATGAAGCAAGTGGCGCCGAAGGTGACCGAACTGCGCGAACGCTACAAGGACAAGCCGCAAGAGATGCAGGCGCAGATGATGCGCATCTACCGCGAAGAGAAGGTCAATCCGATCGGCGGCTGCCTGCCGATCTTCGTGCAGATGCCGTTCTTCATCGCGCTGTACTGGGTGCTGTTGTCCAGCGTGGAGATGCGCAACGCGCCGTGGATCCTGTGGATCCACGACCTGTCGGTTAGGGATCCGTATTTCATCTTGCCGGTGCTGATGACGGCTTCGTCGCTGTTCCAGGTCTGGCTGAACCCGAAGCCGCCCGATCCAATCCAGGCCAAGATGATGTGGTTCATGCCGCTGGCCTTTGGCATCATGTTTTTCTTCTTCCCGGCTGGTCTGGTGCTGTATTGGCTGACGAACAACATTTTGTCGATTGCGCAGCAGTGGTGGATCAACAAGCGGCTGGGGGTGCTGGGCAAGTAGCGGCCACCGCGGTGGCGTCGCCTGCGGGCTTGCCCGAGCCCATCGTTGCGATCGCCACTGCCGCAGGACGCGGTGCGGTCGGCATCGTGCGGGCCTCGGGGCTCGATTTGCAGCCGCTGATCAGCGCCGTTTGCGGCCGGCCATTGCTGCCGCGGGTGGCGACGCTGTTGAGCTTCATCGGTGACACGGGCGAAGCGCTGGACCGTGGCCTGGCGATTCACTTTCCGGCGCCGCATTCGGTTACCGGCGAAGACGTGCTGGAACTGCAGTGCCACGGCGGCCCGGTGCTGCTGCAACTGCTGCAGTCGCGTTGCCTGAATGCGCTGCCCGGCTTGCGGCTGGCACGGCCCGGTGAGTTCACCGAACGCGCTTTTCTGAACGACAAGATCGACTTGGCGCAGGCCGAGGCCGTGGCCGACCTGATCGACGCCAGCACCGAAGCGGCAGCGCGCTCGGCGGCGCGTTCGCTCAGCGGCGCGTTCTCCGCCGAGATCGACGCGCTGGCCGAACGCATCGTGCAACTGCGCACGCTGGTCGAAGCCACGCTCGATTTTCCCGAAGAAGAGATCGACTTCCTGGAGCGCGCCGGTGCGCGCCAACGGTTGTTCGACATCAGCACCACGCTGGACGCGGCATTGGGCCGTGCCCGGCAGGGCGCGCTGTTGCGTGAAGGCGTGGAGGTGGTGCTGGCCGGGCAGACCAACGTCGGCAAGAGCTCGTTGCTGAACCTGCTGGCCGGGGCCGAACTGGCGATCGTCACGCCGATCGCCGGAACCACGCGCGACCGCGTCAGCCAGACGATTCAGATCGAAGGCGTGCCGCTGCATATCGTCGACACCGCCGGTCTGCGCGGCGACGCCGAAGCAGTGGACACGGTCGAGCGTATCGGCATCGGCCGCAGTTGGGAGAGCATCGGCAACGCCGACGTGGTGCTGTGGCTGCGCGACCTGGAGCGGATCGGCGAGCCGGGCTACGACGCAGCCGACCGCAGCCTGGCGGTGCAGATGCCGGCCGGCGTGCCGGTGCTGCAGGTCTTCAACAAGCGTGACTGCACGGGCGCTGCCGGTTCCGGCATCGACGCAGCCGCGCTGCGCCTGTGTGCGCTGACAGGCGAGGGGCTCGACGCCGTGCGCAGCGCGGTGCTCGAAGCCGTCGGCTGGCAGCCGTCGCCCGAGGGCGTGACGATCGCGCGGGCGCGCCATGTGCAGGCGTTGCGCGTCGCACAGGTGCATCTGGCGCAAGCCCAGTCGGAAGTGTCGCGGCCCGACCCGGCGCTGGAGCTGCTGGCCGAGGAACTGCGCCTGGCGCACCGCAGCCTGAGCGAGATCACCGGGGCATTCAGCAACGAAGACTTGCTGGGTGAGATCTTCGGGCGGTTCTGCATCGGGAAATAACCCGGCTTCCAACGGCGTCCCAGGAAGTCGATCTATCTACTCTAAGCCTTCGTTACAGCAGGCTTTTTTGTTCCTACAATGTCCGGGCGGTGCTAGCAACAGCCGATGCTTCTTGAGTACACATTTGTGAACACGCGCCGCGTGTACTCGGAATTCTTCATTCATGTGTACTCGGAGCACGCACCATGCCGTTGACTGACACCGCAATCAAGGCCCTGAAGCCCAAGGACGCCCGCTACACAAAGACCGACGAACGAGGTTTGGTGCTGGAGATGTTCCCCACGGGCGGGATGCTGTGGCACTACCGCTACCGGCTGAATGGCAAGCAGGAGCGCGTGACGCTGGGCCGCTACCCGGCGCTTTCTTTGAAGCTGGCACGGGCGGAGCGCGACAAGCGCGAAACCTTGGTTGCGCTGGGGCAGTCGCCAGCAGCACAGAAGCGGCTGGCCAAGGTGGCGGCGGCCGATGCCACCACCGTGGCCGAATTCGGAGAACGGTTCTTTCGGGAAATCGTGGCGAAGGACCGGCAGGACATCAGCATCCCCCGTCGCTACTTCGACAAGTCCATCGTGCCGGCCATTGGCGCTAAGCCCGTGCGCGAGGTGAGCACGGAAGACGTGCGCGCCATCATCTGGCGAAAGAAGGACGAAGGCTTCGACGCGGCGGCCGGCGAGATTCGCGGCGTGCTCAAGCGGCTTTTCGACTACGCGCTGACTGCCGGTCTGGCCACCGTCAACCCAGTGTTGGCCCTGCCCATGCGCCATGTGCACAAAGCAAAGTCTCGCGAGCGCGCCCTGTCGCCCGAAGAAGTCCGGTTGTTCCTACGCGCCGCCTTCGAGTCCAACATCCGCCGGCAATTCAAGATCGGTCTGCACCTGATCCTGCTGACGCTGGTGCGCAAGTCGGAACTGCTGCTGGCGCGCTGGGAGCACGTGGACTTCGAGCAAGCCGAATGGCACGTCCCAGCCGAGCATTCCAAGACCGGCAAGCCACACATCGTTTTTCTGTCGCAGCAGTCTGTGGCGCTGTTCAAGGAACTGCAGGCACTGGCTGGCGGCAGTGGACTGGTGATGCCTGGCCGGGGGAGCCTGACCAAGCCCTTCGCGCACAACGCCATCAATTCTGCGTTGAAGGTGGCATTGCGCGGGCAGGACATCCCCGCCTTCACGGTGCACGACCTTCGGCGCACGGCGTCCACGCTGTTGCACGAAAACGGCTGGGCTTCGGACGTGGTGGAAAAAGCGCTGAACCACACCATCGGCGGCGTGCGGGGCGTGTACAACCGAGCCGAGTACGCGACCCAGCGGCAGGAAATGCTGCAGTTCTGGGCCGACTACATCGAGCAGTTGATGGGCAGCGGGCAGGTGATCCTGGGCCGCTTCAAGCAGGTGGCCTGAACAAGCGCGGCAGGCCGGCCGCAAAACAAGAAGCGGCGCCCTGCGCCGACATACACGCAGGGATGACATGACAGCACTTCAGGAGATTCTGGACAGCTACCGCAGCACCGCCCTGAGCGAGCGCGAAAAGGGAACCTACTTCGAGGAATTAATCCTTTGCTACCTGCGCACTGAGGCCACCTATCGCGACCTGTACAGCGATGTGTGGACCTATGCCGACTGGGCGGCGCTGCAGGGCCTGGACAAGCGCGACACCGGCATCGACCTGGTGGCCAAGACCGCTGGCACCAATGAAGTCCACGCCATCCAGTGCAAGCTGTACGCGCCCGACCACCGAATTCAAAAGTCTGACATCGATAGCTTCTTCACCGCATCGGGCAAGAAGCCGTTTGCACACCGTGTCATCGTTACCAGCACCGTAGCCGCCTGGAGCGAGCACGCCGAAGCTGCGTTGTTCGACCAACAACCGCCGGTCAGCAAGATAGACCTTATCGACCTGGAAAACAGCCAGATCGACTGGGCCAAGTACAAACCGAAGGCGGCGGCGGCGCTGAAGCCCAAGAAGACGCTGCGCGACCACCAGAAG
>JALYUN010000237.1 GCA_030853725.1 Pseudomonadota bacterium
CACCGCATACGGCAGGCCCCAGGCGTTGACATGGAACATCGGCACCACCGGCAGCACGGTGTCGTTGGCCGACAGGTTCAGCGAGTCGGGCAGCGCGATGGCGAAGGTGTGCAGCACCGTGCTGCGGTGGCTGTACAGCACGCCCTTCGGGTTGCCGGTTGTGCCCGACGTGTAGCACAACGAACTGGCGCGGTTCTCGTCCAGTACCGGCCAGTCGTAGGCGTCGTTCTGGGCGTCGACCAGGGTGTCGAAGCACAGCACCTTCATGCCTTCGGGAATGTCGGTCGGCATGTGCGCTTCGTCGGTCATTGCGACCAGATGGCGCACCGTCGACAGCTTGCCCGCCACTGCCTTGACCAGCGGCCAGAAGGTCATGTCGAAGCACAGCACACGGTCCTCGGCATGGCCGGCGATGTAGGCCACCTGGTCCGGATGCAGGCGCGGGTTCAAGGTGTGCAGCACCAAACCGCAACCGCTGACCGCGTAGTACAGCTCCATGTGGCGGTAGCCGTTCCAGGCCAGCGTGGCCACACGGTCGCTGTCCGACAAGCCGAGTGACAGCAGCGCTTTGGCGAGCTGTCGCGAACGGCGCGCCAGATCGCGATAGGTGCAGCGGTGGATGTCGCCTTCGACGCGTCGCGACACCACTTCCTGCTCGCCATGGTGGCGTTCGGCATGCGTCAGCAGGCTCGAGATCAGCAGCGGCAGTTGCATCATCTGACCGTTCATGGGGCGTCTCCTGTTCTTGGCTGCAGCGTGCGGACTCGGCGCTGCGCGGCATGGGTGGGGTATGGCAATTGTGGCGCTGCCCCGGGCGCCCGCGGGCGCCACGGCCATCCGGGATGGACGCTGGCCCCGCTGCGCGCACGAAACTTGCAGAATGTCGGCCGACGATGGTGTCGCCCTCGCTGACCCTGCCTTCAAACGCCTTCCACGGCATGCCGAGACCTCTCACGATGAAGCCAGCCCTCTCGACCACCCGCCGCACCATGCTGATGCTTGCCCTGCTGGCCGGTGCACCGCTTTCGGTCATGGCGCAGGCGGCGCCGACACCGATCAAGTTCCAGCTCGACTGGCGCTACGAAGGTCCCTCAGCCCTGTTCCTGGAGGCGCAGGTCAAGGGTTACTACAAGGCCGCGGGGCTCGACGTGACCATCGACGCCGGCAACGGCAGCGGCGGCACCGTGACCCGGGTGGCATCGGGCGTCTACGACATGGGCTTCGCCGACCTGGCGGCGTTGATGGAATTCCATGCCAACAATCCCGATGCGCCGAACAAGCCGGTGGCGGTCATGGTGGTCTACAACAACACGCCGGCTGCAGTGCTGGCGCTGAAGAAAAGCGGCATCACCAAGCCTGCGGACCTGAACGGCAAAAAGCTGGGCGCACCCGGCTTCGATGCCGGCCGGCGCGCCTTTCCGGTCTTCGCCAGGGCCAACAAGGTGACCGGCGTCACCTGGGTCAGCATGGATCCGCCCCTGCGCGAGACCATGCTGGTGCGGGGCGATGTCGATGCCATCACCGGTTTCTCGTTCACATCGCTCTTGAATCTGGAAGCGCGCGGCATCAAGCCCGCTGACATCGTCGTGCTGCCGTATCCGGACTACGGCGTGAAGCTGTATGGCAACGTGATCATCGCGAGCCCGAAGCTGATTGCGGAGAACCCGCAGGCGGTGAAAGCGTTCCTGGCCGCGTTCACCAAGGGTGCGCGGGACGTGATGGTCAATCCCGACGCCGCGATCGACACGGTCAAGGCCCGCGACGGCATCATCAATGTCGAGTTGGAAAAGCGCCGCCTGCGGATGGCGATCGATGCCGTGGTGGCCAGCCCCGACGCCCGTGCAGAAGGCTTCGGCGTGACGGTGCCGGGCCGGCTGGCGCTGATGGCGTCTCAGGTTTCGGATGCCTTCGGCACCAAGACCCGGGTCGACCCGAAAGCGGTGTGGAACGGCGACTTCCTGCCTTCGAAGACCGAGTTGAACATCCTGCCGCCGGCGACCCCATCCGCAACCCGACCCGCCCGGAAGTGAGCCGCCTTCGGGTCCCGTCGGGGGACGGCCCCTTCGTCGACTTCCAGCATGTCTGGCTGGCCTACAACGACACGCTGGCACGGGCCGGGCAATACGCGGTCGAGGACATCAGTCTGCAGGTCGAGCGCGGTGCGTTCATTGCCATCGTCGGGCCTTCGGGCTGTGGCAAGTCGACCTTCATGAAGCTGACGACCGGCTTGAAGATGCCGACCAGGGGCCGCATCCTGATCGGCGGTGAGCCCGTCACCGGGCCGCTGAAAATCAGCGGCATGGCCTTTCAGGCGCCGAGCTTGCTGCCCTGGCGCACCACGCTCGACAACGTGCTGCTGCCACTGGAGATCGTCGAACCCTACCGATCCACCTTCCGCGCCCGCCGGGCCGAGTACGCCGACAAGGCGAGGGCGCTGCTGGCCAGCGTGGGATTGGACGGCTATGCAGACAAGTTTCCGTGGCAACTGTCGGGCGGCATGCAGCAGCGCGCCAGCATCTGCCGCGCGCTGGTGCACGAGCCGCAGATGCTGCTGCTGGACGAGCCTTTCGGCGCGCTCGACGCCTTCACGCGTGAAGAGCTGTGGTGCACGTTGCGCGACCTGCAGGCAGCGCAGAAGTTCAACGTCATCCTGGTCACGCACGACCTGCGCGAAAGCGTTTTCCTGGCCGACACGGTCTATGTGATGAGCAAGAGCCCGGGCCGCTTCGTGGTCAGGCGCGACATCGAACTGCCGCGCCCGCGTGATCTCGAGGTGACCTACAGCCCCGCCTTCGGCGAGATCGTGCATGAGCTTCGAGGCCACATCGGCGCCATCCGCTTGACCGGCAGACAGGGGGAGCCGGCGACAGTGGAACCGGCGGCGCCATGACATGCCTGTCGATGGCCAGCCGCGCATGAAGATCTCACCGGCGATGGAGCGTTTCTCGCCGTGGGTGGTGTTGGTGGCGGTGCTGCTGCTGTGGCAGGTGGTGGTGGCCGCGCTGGACATTGCCGAGTACATCTTCCCGAGCCCATGGCAGATCGCACAACAGTTCGTCGAGTACCGGGCCCCGTTGCTGGCGGCGGCCTGGAAGACCTTCTGGGTCACGATGCTGGGCTTTGCGCTGGCCATCGTGGTGGGGGTGATGCTCGGCTTCCTGGTGGGCTCTTCGCGCCTGGCCTACACGGCGCTCTACCCGTTGATGGTGGCCTTCAACGCCGTTCCGAAAGCCGCTGTGGTGCCGATCCTGGTGGTGTGGTTCGGCATCGGGCTCGGCCCCGGCATCCTGACCGCTTTTCTGATCAGCTTTTTTCCGATCACGGTCAACATCGCAACGGGGCTCGCGACGCTGGAGCCTGAACTGGAAGACGTGTTGCGCGTGCTGGGGGCCAAGCGCTGGGATGTGTTGATGAAGGTGGGGTTGCCGCGTTCGATGCCGTACTTCTACGGCAGTCTGAAGATCGCCATCACGCTGGCTTTCGTCGGCACCGTGCTGGCCGAGATGACCGCCGGGGACAGCGGCATCGGTTACCTGATGCAAACCGCGGGCAGTCAGCAGCGCATGCCCCTGGCCTTCGCCGGCCTCGTGACCATCGGCGCGATGGCGATGGCGATGTACGAGCTGTTCAGCCTGGTGGAGCGCCGCACCACCGCATGGGCACATCGCGGCACGCAGGGCGCGTGACATTCGAAGCGACAGCCGCGACACCCGCGACACCCGCGACGATCCGCGACGACCGCGGCTGGCAGGCCCGGCTCGACTTGCACTACCGCCTGCGCGACGGTCGTTGCGTGGCGCAGGACCGCCATGTGGGGCCGCTGCGCGTGCTCAAGGCGCTGCACCCCGAAGGCGCTGGCATCTGCCACCACGTGCTGGTGCATCCACCCGGAGGACTCGTGGGTGGCGATCGGCTGCAACTGACGTTGCGGTTGGACGAAGGTGCCCATGCGCTTGTGACCACACCCGGCGCAACTCGTTTTTATCGCAGCGAAGGTTCGCTGGCGCGCCAGGAAGCGGAGCTGCATCTGGCGCCACGCTCCCGCCTGGAGTGGCTGCCGCTGGAAACCATCGCGCATCCGGGCTGCCACGGCCTCAACCGTGTGGTCGCCAAGCTCGAACCCGGTGCCGAAATGATCGGCTGGGATTTGCTGGCACTGGGGTTGCCGGCATCGGGGCAGCCCTATGCCGGTTCGGCATCCGTGTTCGTCCAGCATCTGCAGGTGATGGGGTCGTGGGCGCCCGCGGCCGTGGAATCCGGTGGCGCAAGCGCATGGATCGACCGCGCGCGCGTTGCAGGCAGCGACGTGGAACTGCTGCAGTCCGCACCGGGCTGGGGTGGGCATCCGGTGCTGGGAACGATGTGGTTCGCTTGCGGGTCAGCGATCAGAGCCGCGCGCCGCGAATCGCTGCTGGATGCGGCCCGTGCGGTCACGCAAGCCCATTCGTTGGC
>JALYUN010000181.1 GCA_030853725.1 Pseudomonadota bacterium
GGTGTCGCGCCAGCCGGCTGGCGCGATCGGGTGGAAGCTCATCAGCCAGTTGACGCAGAACCACCTCGCGTTCTCGGCAGCCGATGCAGCCGGCGACGGGGCCGACACCGCCATCACCGCGTTGCGCGACCTGCTGCGTCTGTATGGCCCACCGAACGACGTGGCGTGGCAGCACCAGGCCGACGGCCTGCGCCACCTGCACGTAGCGCCTGTGGTGCGCCGGCTGCCGTTCGCCGGCCCTTTGAGTTTCGGCAGCGGCACGCAGATTACCTTGGAAGTCGACGAGCAGAGCTTCCAGGGCAGCAGCGCGTTCCTGCTGGGCAGCGTGCTGGAGCAATTGTTCGCGCGCCATGCGGCCATCAACAGCTTCACCCAATTCACGCTCAAGAGCACGCAGCGCGGCGTGCTGAAGGCTTGGCCGCCGCGGATGGGGTTGCGGCAGGTGGTATGAATCCGTCGAGAAGTTCACATTCGCGGCAGCAACGTAGCGTCAGCGAACGACCTTCTAAGCCACCGCGCCACAACACCCCGACTCAAGAATGCGCTCGCTTTTCGCTACCGCACCAACCCTATACCGGCTACCGCCATGGCCAATCTCCCGATCACCTTCACCTGCGCGCTGCCGGCGACGGATTTGCTGTTCGGCTCGATGGCGGCCAACCAGGGCCTGAGCTTCCTCGACGAGATCGAGCTGAACCTCTACAGCGCGAAGCCCGATCTGCAGGCCGAAGCCCTGCTGGGCAAGCCGGCGCTGGTGACGGCCACGCTGTACGACGCGCCAGACCGCTATCTTGGCGGCATCGTGATGCGCTTCGGCATGGGCGCGCCCCAAGGCAGGATGCATGGCTATCAGGCCAGCATCCGCCCCTGGCTGTGGTTCCTGACCCGCACCACCGACTGCCGCATCTTTCAGGACCAGAGCGTGCCGGACATCGTCTCATCGGTGTTCGGCGACCACGGCGGCATCGCGCGCTTTCGCTTCAAGCTGTTTCGCAGCTACCGGCCGCGGGTGTACTGCGTGCAATACCGCGAGACCGACTTCAACTTCGTGGCGCGGCTGCTGGAAGAAGAAGGCATCTATTGGTACTTCGAACACACCGCTGCAGGACCGGAGCTGATCCTGGTGGACGACGTGGGCGCGTTGTCGCCGATTTCTGGTGAGGCGACCTTGCCGTTCTACGGCGTCTCAGGCCAGGTGCCACCGGGCACCGAGTACATCGGCGCCTGGAGCTTCAGCCGCGAAGTACAGACCGGCAGCGTGGCACTCACCAGCTACGACTTCGAGCGGCCTTCCACGTCGCTGGCGGTCGACACTTCGGTACCGAAGGCGCACAGCCTGGCCGACCTGGAGCAGTTCGACTACCAGGGCGACTACACCCAGCGCGGGGACGGCCAGCAACTCTCGGAGAACCGGGCCGACGAGGCCGCTTCGCGTCATGAGCGGCTGTCGGGCTCGACCAATGCGCAGGGAATGTGCTCTGGTGGCCTCTTCAACCTGAACCGCCACCCGCGCGAAGACCAGAACGCGCAGTTCGTCTGTCTGGCCACCCGCACCTCTGCCAGCGTGCAGGCCGCCGAGTCGGGTAAGACTGCAGGCGACTGGCAGTGCAGCTTCTCTGCGATGCCCGCAAGCCAGATCTTCCGCCCCACCCGGCGCACGCCGAAGCCTTTCGTGCAGGGGCCGCAGACCGCAGTGGTTGTCGGCCCTGCGGGCGAGGAGATCTACACCGACAAGTACAGCCGCGTGAAGCTGCAGTTTCACTGGGACCGCTACGGCAAGAAGAACGAGAAGAGTTCGTGCTGGGTGCGCGTCTCCAGCCCGTGGGCGGGCAAGAGTTTCGGGTTCATGCAGGTGCCCCGGATTGGGCAGGAAGTCGTCGTGGACTTCCTCGAAGGCGACCCGGACCAGCCGCTCGTCACCGGGCGGGTCTACAACGCCGAGCAGATGCCGCCGTGGGAGTTGCCGGCGAACATGACGCAGAGCGGGGTGCTGTCCCGATCCTCCAAGGGCGGGGTCTACAGCAACGCCAACGCGCTGCGGTTCGAAGACAAGAAGGGCGAGGAACAACTCTGGCTGCACGCCGAGAAGGACCAGCTCACCGAGGTCGAGCACGACGAGGACAAGTGGGTCGGGAATGACCGAAGAAAGACGATCGATCGCGACGAGACCAACCACATCAAGCGCGACCGCACCGAGACGGTGGACCGGAACGAGAAGATCACCGTGCA
>JALYUN010000186.1 GCA_030853725.1 Pseudomonadota bacterium
GTGCCTCGGCCACGACGACGCCAGCGCCAGTGCCTTGCTCGGGCTGCCGTCGGGCGGGCTCGACTACATGGTCGCCGGTGTGCGCGAAACCTTCGAAGAAGTCGGCCTGCTGCTGGCGGTGGCCGAACACGGGGAGCCGATCGAGCCAGCCGCAATGCCGCCCTGGCGGGCAAAGCTGCAAGCCGGCGACTGCGGCATAGCCGAGATGTGCCGCGCCTGCGGTCTGCTGCTGGACATGCGCGGCCTGCGTTACTTCAGCCACTGGCTGACGCCGCCCGGCTCGCCCAAACGCTTCGACACCCGCTTCTTCGCGGTAGCCGCACCGGCCGGGCAGATCGCCGAAGCCGACGGTGCCGAAGCGCAGTCGCTGGTCTGGCTCACACCCGGCGCGGCGCTGGATCGTGCCAGCGGTCTCAAATTGTTGGCAGTGACGCGTGAAACCCTGAGCGACTTGCAGCGTCACCCCGATGCCACCTCTGCCTTGGACGCGAGCGCAGAACGGGCTGCGGCACAAGGTGGCATCGGCTTGACGATGCCTCACCGTGCGCTCGGCAGCCGCGGCCCGCGTGTGGTGCTGCCCCACGAGTTTCCGTATGCCGAAGTCGCTCGCTTGGACCCCGAAGGCCGTGGCGATGTCTGGGCCGAAATCGTTGCCGGCAACGCGGTGCGGCTGTCGAGCCGCATCGTGCGCGTGACGGCGCCGAATCCCGGGCCGATGACCGGACCCGGCACCAACAGCTATCTGGTCGCGGGCAGTTCCGGAGGGGACTGGACGGTGATCGATCCGGGACCCGAAAGCGAGCCGCACTTGCAGGCCTTGCTCGCGGCGGTGTCGAACGCGTCGGGTGGCGAAGGCCGCATCGCGCAGATTCTCGTCACCCACACCCACCGCGACCATTCACCGGGTGCGGCGGCGCTGTCTGCCGCCACCGGCGCGCCGGTGTTGGGCCAGCGTGCGGCGCACCCGATGTGGCAGGACGACGGCTTCAGCCCGCAACGCGAACCGCAGCACGGCGAGCGCTTGCCACTGGCCGCAGACACCACCTTGCGCGTGGTGCACACGCCGGGTCACGCTTCCAACCACCTGTGCTATTTGCTGGAAGAGGAGCAGACGCTCTTCACCGGCGACCATGTGATGCAGGGCTCGACGGTGGTGATCAATCCGCCCGACGGCGACATGACGGCCTACCTGAAGTCGCTGCACGACTTGCTCGGACTGGAGCTGCAATGGCTGGCACCCGGGCATGGCTTTCTGGTGGCAGAGCCGAAGCGCGTGCTGCGCGCGCTGATCGCGCACCGGCTGCGGCGCGAAGCCAAAGTGCTGGCGACTTTGCAGCGCGCGTCGGCGGGCGGCCCGGTCACACCCGAGGCCTTGTTGCCGCGGGTCTACGACGATGTGCCAGCGGTCCTGCACCCGGTGGCGCTGCGCTCGTTGCTGGCACATTTGCTGAAGTTGCGCGACGACGGGGCGGCCCAGGAGTCGGGCGGGCGCTGGACGGCCTGCACTTGAGGCGTCAGCGGGCACCTTGGGAACTTACCGCAGCCCCGGCTTGCCAGCGCCCGTCCTGTAGCAACTGGTGCGGTCTGAACTGCGCCTTGTAGGCCATCTTCGGGCTCTGCTCGATCCAGTAGCCTAGATACACATGCGGCAACTTCAGGATGCGCGTCTGCTCGATTTGCCACAGCACGCTGTAGGTGCCGTAGCTGGCGGCCGGGTCGGGTTCGTAGTAGGTGTAAACCGCAGAGATGCCGTCGGAGAGCACGTCCAGGATCGACACCATCTTCAGCGCCCCGGGCCCGGCTTCGGTGGTCGGTTCGCGGAATTCCACCAAGCGCGAATTGACGCGACTCTGCAGCAGGAACTGGGTGTATTGGTCGACGCTGTCGTGGTCCATGCCGCCGCCGCTGTGACGGCCCGACTGGTAGCGCAGGTAGAGCTCGTAGTGCTCTGCCACGAAGCCGAGCCGGAGCACCCGCGCCACCAACCCGGCATGCAGTCGGAAGGCGCGGCGCTGGCTGCGTGAAGGCACGAAGTCGGCCACCGGCACGCGCAGCGGCAGGCAGGCCCGGCAACCGTCGCAATAGGGCCGGTAAGTGAACATGCCACTGCGCCGGAACCCGGCGGCCACCAGGTTGGAATAAGTGTCGGCCTGGATCAGGTGGCTCGGAGTGGCGACCTGTGACCGCGCCTGCCGATCGGGCAGGTAACTGCAAGCGTAGGGCGCCGTTGCGTAGAACTGCAACGAACGCAGAGGTAGCTCGTTCGGGTGGGTCACGCGTACTCGGAGCCGTTAGGGTTGGGGCCCAGGCCCTCGATCAAGGCAAAGGCGCGCGGATCATAAAACCAGTCGGCCGGTGCTGTCGCCGTCAGGGCCGATTCGACATGCGCAAGGAACGCACTGCGCGGCATTTCGTGCCCGCCGAGGGACGCCAGGTGAGCGGTGTTCTGCTGGCAGTCGATGAGCGCGATGCCGCGCGCCAGGCAAGCTGCCACCAAAGCCGCCAGCGCGAGTTTCGACGCGTCGGCGCGGCGGGTGAACATCGACTCGCCGTAGACCATGCCGCCGATCGAGACGAAGTACAGTCCGCCCGCCAATTCGCCGTCGATCCAGGTTTCGGCGCTGTGGACGTGGCCGAGCCGGTGCCATTCGGTATAGGCCTCGACGATGGCGGGCACGATCCAGGTGCCGTCCTGGCCTTCGCGCGCCGTGCCGGCACAGCCGGCGATGACCTGCGAGAAAGCGCTGTCGAAGCGGATCGTGTGGTGGGGACTTCTCAAAAAGCGGCGCAGCGTCTTGCGCAGCGAATGCGACAGCCGAAACGAAGTGGTCGGCAGCACCATGCGCGGGTCGGGGCTCCACCACAACACCGGCTGCCCGGCGCTGAACCACGGGAAGATGCCTTTGCGGTAGGCCTCGTCTAGCCGCTGGGCGTTCACGCGGCCGCCGGCGGCCACCAGGCCCGGTGCGTCGCTGTCGGGACCCAGCGCCTGTTCGGGCGCAGGCAACGGCGCAGCGTCGTCTATCCAGCACAGCATCGGCCGCGGCGACTGCATGGAATTCACGTTGTGGCTTGAGGGCCGATCTGTTGCCACAAAAAAGCGTATTCCAGCGCCAGCATGGTGGCACGCTGGCCGTTGTCGGCTGCGCCACCGTGGCCGCCTTCGATGTTTTCCCAATAAAGAACCCGGTGGCCCTGCGCCAGCATCCGCGCCGCCATCTTGCGCGCATGACCCGGGTGCACGCGGTCGTCGCGGGTGCTGGTGGTGAACAACACGGTCGGCAACTTCGCTTGGGGTCTGACGTTCTGGTAGGGGCTGTATCGCTTGATGAAAGCCCAGTCAGCGGGCTTGTCGGGATTGCCGTACTCGGCTATCCACGAAGCGCCTGCCAACAACTTGCTATAGCGCTTCATGTCCAGCAGCGGTACTTGGCAGACTACCGCCTTGAACAACTCCGGGTGCTGCAGCATGACCGCGCCCACCAGCAGGCCGCCGTTGCTGCCGCCCTGGATCGCCAAGTGGGCGCGGCTCGTGACCCGCGTGTCGATCAGGTCCTTGGCCACCGCCGCGAAGTCGTCGTAGCTCTTTTGCTTGTGGGCCAGGATGGCAGCCTGGTGCCAGGCCGGGCCGAACTCGCCACCGCCGCGGATGTTGGCCAGCACGAAGACGCCGCCGCGGCCGGTCCATTCGCGGCCGGTGATGCCGGAATACCAAGGCGTCAGCGAGACCTCGAAGCCGCCGTAGCCGTAGAGCAAGGTCGGGTTGTCGCCGTTGGCCTTGGCCTTGGCGCTGCCGTCTACTTTCGGCCAGACCACGAAGTAAGGGATGCGTGTGCCGTCGGCGCTGCGCGCGAAGCGCTGCTCGACAGCCATGCCGGCGGCATCGTAGAAGCTCGGGCGGGTCTTCAGGAGTTCCCGACGGTCGTCTCCGGTGTGGGCCAGCTGCAACGCGTCCGGGCTCAGGAAGTCGGCGCTGTTGAGCAGGTAGTCCTCGGCCAGCGGGTCTTCCTTCAGCAGCGGGTCGTACAACGCTGTGACCGACACGGTGCCGGGATGCGGGGCGTCGATGTCGCGGTGGGTCCAATCACCGCCGCCGGCCGGCTGGTGCCATGCCTGCAAACGGCTGGCTACGTTGTCCAGCAGGTTCAGCAACACGGTCGACTTCGTCACCGCAAAGCCGCTCAGCGAGCGCGTGGCGCTAGGGGTGAAGAGCGCCGTCAACGCCGGCTTGCCGGCCAGAAAGGCTGCTGCGTCGCCGATCAGCAGGCTGCCTCCCTTCCAATGCGCGCTGCCCGACTGCCAGTCGTTGCGCAGCGTGACGAGCACGTGGCTGCGGTCGAAGCTGATCTCAGCATCGTCGGGCTTGGGAATCGGCACCAACGCGTCGCCAAGCAAGACGAAGGCGCGTGAATGATAGAAATCGACTGCGCGTGTGAACACCGTGCGCTCGAAACCGGGCGTGCGGTCGACCGCAACGCCGGCAGCGACGTCGGTCTTCTCGGCTTCGAACACGGTCTGCGCTTCAGCCAGTTTCTGCCCCCGGCGCCAGCGCTTGATAACGCGCGCGTAGCCGGAGTCGGTCAGCGATCCGGCGCCGAAGTCGGTGCCGACATAGACCTGATCGGCATCGATCCAGGTGAGGTCGGACTTGGCTTCCGGCAGCACGAAGCCGCCTTCGACGAAGCGCTTCGCAACGGTGTCGAATTCGCGCACCACACGCGCGTCGGCGCCACCCCGCGAGAGCGACACCAGGCACAGCCGGTACTCCGGCCCCAGGCTTCGCGCGCCCGCCCAGACCCAGTTTTCGCCTTCGGCCTTGCCGAGTGCGTCGACATCGATGACCGTTTCCCAGGCGGGTTCGGGCTTGCGGTATTCGGCCAGCGTGGTGCGGCGCCACAGGCCGCGCGGGTTTTCGGCGTCGCGCCACAAGTTGTAGAACCAGCGACCGCGGCGCGTCACATACGGAATCTGGATTTTCGAGTCCAGCACTTCCAGGATGCGACGGCGTTCGGTGTCGAAGCCGGGTTGCACCTGCAATTGCTTTTCGGTGGCGGCATTGCGTTCGCGGGCCCAGGCCAGTGCGCGTTCGCCCGGCACGTCTTCGAGCCACAGGTACGGGTCGTCGACTGCGTGGTAGAGATCGGGTTCAGGTTCGGGGTTGGCCGAAATGGCAGACTGGGTCATGAGCAGAGGGCCGGCTCCGGCCAGCATAGCGAGGCGGTTGATCTGTCGACGGTTCACGGCTTGCGGGGTGTGGGCGTTTTCAGCGAGACCGGATGGACTTCGACACTCTGCTCCGCGTTCCCTACCCAGGCCTGGCCGTCCTGCACCGTGACCTGCAGGTGCATCGACCTTTCTGCCATCGCCGCCAATGCCTGGCTCTGCGCCGCCGGCAACTGCCACACCGACAGGTTCGTCAGCCGCGCCAGCTTGTTCTGCACGCTCGCCCACCACACCGCGGCGGCCGAACTGTAGGTGTAGAGCACGACCTGGTCCGAGCGGCCACTGGCGCGCGTCAGGCGGCGTTCGTCGGGTTGGCCGACTTCGATCCACAGGCGCGACTCGCCCGACAAGCTCTGCTGCCACAGCGCGGGTTCGTCGGTGTCGGTGCCCCCGCGTGCGAAGGCCAGCGCGCCGCCGTGGTCGTCGGCCGGTACATGCAGCGCGAAAGCAAGCAGTCGCACCATCAGCCGTTCGTCGGTTTCTGAAGGTTCGCGCGCCAGGGTCAGCGAATGGGTGGCGTAGAGCGATCGGTCCATGTCGGCGATCTGCAGCGTCGCCTTGTAGACGGTGGCCTTGATCGCCATCAGCGGGCAGCGGAATGTGGCATCGGGAGGTCGCGCGGACAGCGCCGCGGGTGGCAAGGGCCCGCGGACTGTGCCACAGCGATGCCGGGCCGCGGTGGCATGATCGTCTCCTCAACGACTTTGCAGTCTTGCAACCCGAGCATGAAGATCAAACTGAAGACTTTGATGTCCGCAGCAGCGGTGTTGTGTACCGCACTGATGTACGTTCCGGCCGTGGCGCAGACAGCGGCCAAGGGATCGCGCGTGGTGGGCTCCGGCGCCGGCCCCATCTTGAGTCGAGAAGAACTGCGGGCCTGCTTCAGCCAGGAATCTTCGGTCAAGCAGCGCCTGGCCGAACACGACAGCCAACGGGGCGCAATCGAGACCGAGAAAGCCGCCATCGAAGCCGACAAGCAGTCACTGCAGGCCGACCGTGCGCCGGTGGACGCAGCCAAAGCCAAGGTCGACGATCTGAGCAACCGCATGAAGGCCTTCGCGACCAAGGTGCAAGCCTTGAACAAAGATGTGGCGGACTTCGGCGACGGTGGTGCCGTCGGGCGCCAGGCCGACGCCAAACGCAACCAGCTCAATGCCGAACGCGACACGCTGCAGCAAGAACGCAACCAGCTCGAAGCCGAGAAGACCCAGCTCACTGCCGACAGTGCCGAAGCCGTCAAGACCTTCAACGCCAAGGCCGGCGGTCTGCAGCCGCGAGTGACGGCTTGGAACCAGCGCAACGCCGACTGGAACAGCAGCGGCACCGCGTTAGAAACCGACCGCCAGTCCTGGATCGACAGTTGCCAGGCCCGCCGCTACCGCGAAGACGACGAAATCGCCATCAAAAAAGGCAAGTGAAGCAAACGATGGATCGCGACAACCCGTTGCTGCAGGCCTGGGACACGCTGCACGGCCTGCCACCCTTCGAGCGCATCGGCGCCGCGCACTTCGAGCCCGCGCTGCAGCAAGCCATGCGCGAGCATCGCGAAGAGTTGCAGGCAATTGCGACCGACACCGACGCAGCCAACTTCGACAACACCGTGCGCGCCTTCGACCGGGCCGGCAAGCGCCTGGCGCGCATTGCGGCCACGTTCCACAACTTGTGTTCTTCGGCCACCAGCCCGGAGTTGCAAGCGGTGCAGCGGGCCATGGCCGGGCCACTGGCGGCGCATCACAGCGCGGTCTATACCGACGCCGCGCTGTTTGCTCGCGTGCAGGCGCTGCACGAGCGCCGTCAGCAGATCGGGCTGGACTCCGAATCGCTGCGGCTGCTGGAACGCATGCACCTGGACTTCGTGCGCGCTGGCGCGCTGCTGCAACCGGCTGAGCGTGAACGCCATGCTGTGGTGATGCAGGCGCTGGCCCGGTTGACGACTCGCTTCGCGCAGAACGTCTTGCATGACGAATCGAGCTGGCAGTTGTTGCTGCATGGCGAGGCCGACCTGGCCGGCTTGCCCGAATTTCTGCGCGCCAGCCTGCAACAGGCGGCGCGGGATCGCGGGTTGCCGGGGCACGCGCTCAACCTGTCACGTTCGGCGGTGATGCCCTTCCTGACCTTCTCCACACGGCGTGACTTGCGTGAGGCTTCGTGGCGCGCCTGGGTCGGCCGCGGGGAACACGCTGGCGAACACGACAACCGCGAACTGGTGCGCGACATCCTGCGCCTGCGCACGGAACAAGCCGCGCTGCACGGCCGTGACTGCTATGCCGACCACGCGCTGCTGGACACCATGGCCGGCACGCGCCGGGCCGTACAAGGCTTGCTGGACGAGGTCTGGCCGCGCGCGCTGACCGCGGTCGAACGCGAGCGCGGCTGGTTGCTGGAGGCGATGCGGGCCGAGGGGGTGCAAGGCGAGATCGAGCCCTGGGACTGGCCCTACTGGGCCGAGAAAGTGCGGCGGCAGCGGTTCGCGCTGCACGACGCAGAGATCAAACCCTACTTCCGCCTGGAAAACGTGGTGCAAGCGGCGTTCGACTGTGCGGGGCGCCTGTTCGGCCTGCGCTTCGAGCGCAACGACGCGATTCCGGTCTACCACCCCGATGTGGTCGCCTACGAAGTCAGCAACGCTGACGGAACGCCGGTGGGCGTGTTTCTGCAAGACAACTACGCGCGGCCGAACAAACGCAGTGGCGCCTGGATGAGCGCGCTGCGCTGGCAGAGCCGAAACGCAGCCGACGGCCAGCCGCAGCGTCCGGTCATTCTGAACAACAACAACTTCGCCCAGGGCTCAGTCGGCGTGCCGACGCTGCTGTCGCTGGACGACGCCCGCACGCTGTTCCATGAATTCGGCCATGGCTTGCACGGCCTGCTGTCCCAGGTGACCTATGAACGTTTGTCGGGCACGCAGGTGCTGCGGGACTTCGTCGAGCTGCCTTCGCAACTCTTCGAGCACTGGATCACCGAACCCGAGGTGCTGCAGCGCCATGCCCGCCACTGGCAAACCGGCGCGCCGATGCCACCTGAGTTGATGGCGCGACTGCTGCGTGCGCGGCACTTCAACCAGGGGTACGAGACGGTGCGCTACACCGCCAGCGCCATCGTCGACATGGCCGTGCACGCGCTGCCCGGCGCCGAGCCGCCGGCCGACCTGTGCGCTTTCGAAGCCGAAGTGTTGCAGCGTGCCGGCCTGCCGCACGGTGTTGGCCAGAATCATCGGCTGGTGCACTTTCAGCACCTGTTTTCAGGGTCCAGTTATGCCGCAGGGTATTACGTTTATTTGTGGGCTGAGGTGCTGGATGCCGACGGCTACGGTGCGTTCACCGAGTCCGGCAGTCCCTTCGATGCGGCCACCGCCGAACGACTGCGGCGTCATATCTATGCCGCCGGCAACAGCGTGGACCCGGCGGCGACCTATGCCGCCTTTCGCGGCCGCGCAGCGACGGTGACACCGCTCTTGATCAAACGCGGATTGTTGGAGCCCGAAACGGCCTGAGGCTGCTGGCGTAACTGGTATGCGCGATCAAGCCGATCGAAACAACCCGTCTAGCGCAGCCATGAAGCGCTTGAAGTCCAGCGGCTTGGTCCAGTAGCCGGCCAGACCGGCCGCTAGCGCCCGCTGGATGTCCTCCGGCATCGCGTTGGCCGACAGTGCCACGCAAGGGATCGCTGCCGTGAGCGGGTCGGCCTGCAGGCGGCGCAAGACTTCGAAGCCGTCGAAGTCGGGCAGTTGCATGTCGAGCAGGATCAGATCGGGCTGGAGCCTCCGAGCCTCGGTCACGCCGGACTGGCCGTCGACCGCAACGATCAGCTTCAAGTCGCGGCGGCGCGCCAGCAGCTCGGTGATGATCAGCGCGTTGACGGGGTTGTCTTCGATGTAGAGCACCCGGCGTTGCGCGCGCTGCAGCATGGCAGGCGCTGCGGGTTCGGAGAGGGTGGGCGTTGCGGCGCCGGCCGGTTGCGCCGCGGGCGCAGCGCCAGCGCCAGCATCCGCACCTGCACCGGCACCAGCACCAGCACCGGGCCCAGCCGGCAGATCGGGCGCCGCCGCCAGCCGCACCTCGAAGCGGCTGCCCTGGCCTTCGGTGCTTTCCACGTGAACCGATCCACCCATGCGTTCCACCAGCGCCTTGGCGATCACCAGCCCGATGCCCGAGCCTTCGACCTGACCGTCGTCGCGGCCCAGGCGGTTGAAAGGCTCGAACAGATGCTGCAACTGTGCGGCGCTCATGCCACGGCCGTTGTCGCTGATGCAGACGCACTGGCTGTCGCCGCGGGGCGCGACCTCGACCCGCACCAGACCGCCCGCGCGGTTGTACTTGATGGCATTGCTGAGCAGATTCAGCAGCACCTGGCGCAGCCGCCGGGGATCGGCCAGCACGCTGCCGTTGCTGGCCCCGAATTGCAGTTCGACCCCGGCGGCCAGGCGAGCGGGCTCGAGCAAGGCCGCGGTTTCAACCAGCAGCGCGGCCAGCGGCACGGCCTGGCGTTCGATCCGCAACTCTCCGCTTTCGAGACTGGTCACATCGAGCACGTCGTTGATCAAGACCAGCAAATGCTCGCCGGCGTTGCGGATGTGTTCGATCTGGCGCGACCGCAGAGCCGATTCGGGCGTGTCGGCGCCTTCCCGCGCCAGCAGCAGTTCGGCGAAGCCGATTACTGCGTTCAACGGAGTCCGAAGTTCATGACTCATGCGCGAGAGGAACTGCGAGCGGGCGCGCATTTCGGTTTCGGCGATCTCTCGCTCGCGCCGGGCCTGTGCGGTCGTGCGGCTGTCGGTGATGTCCCAGTTGACGCCGAAGCGCCGCCGCGTTCCGGCGAGGTCGTCGCGCAGTTCCATCGAACGGGAAGCCAGCCAGCGTTCATCGCCATTCGGCAGGATGACGCGGAACTCGTGCTCGAAGGGCTTGCCCGACGCCATGGCGGCGTCCATCTTCGCGGCCAGCGTTTCGCGCTCTTCCGGGTGGATGCAGGCGTCGCGGTCGGCGTTGGATACGAAGCCATGCACCGCCGCGCGCCCGCGCAGCGCCCACATCTGCTCGTCCCAGATGGCCTGATCGGTCATCAGGTCCAGGAACCAGGTGCCGAACCCCACGCTGCGCCGCACCAGATCGAAACGTGCGATCAGTTCCTGCTCGCGGCGGTCGCGTTCCAGTTGCTCGGTCACGTCCATTGCCGTGCCGAAGAACGCCAGCGGGCGGCCGTCGGGAGCCCGTTGCACCGTGCGGCGCAACAGCACGCTGCGCCAGCCGCCGTCGGCACGCCGGTACCGAGCCACGAAGTCGACCGGGCGGTTGCTGCGCAGGGCCGTGTCCGATGCGGCCTGCATCGGCTCCCAGTCGTCGGGGTGCATCAACGAGCGCAACTGGGCGACAGTCATCCGGCCGTCGGGCGGCGCGAAGCCGAGCACGGCGCTGGTTCTGGCGTCCAGCCACACGATGTCGGTTTCGAAGTCGTGGCGCCAGGTCGCCACGTTCCCCAATTCGGCGGCCATGCGCAATTGCGCCTGGGCATCGTCGGCCGCGAAGTGGCCTTCGGATGCAGGCTTCAGCACCGGCGGCAATGCGCGTTCGAAGCGGGCCAACGCATCGGCTTCCTGGGGCGCGGTCATCGGCAAAGTCGGCAGAGGCAAGGGCGGGGATGCGCCGAGTATCCCCGGAACCGGCCCCGCAAATCACCGCAATAAGTCCGGCTTGTGCGGCCTTCTGACAACGCCGTCGAAGCGCTGTGCCGGCTCAACGGCCGCGGCGCCGGCCGCAACGCGCCCGCATCAGGCCGACCACGCCCAGGCCGGCCAGCAGCAGTGCGATGCTGTGGGGCTCGGGCACCGCACTGATGCCGAGCTGCACGCCACTGGCGGTGTAGAGCAGGTTGGCGCCGTACCCCGCGTCGAGTCCGCTGACCTGCAAGCCGCTGAAGCTGCCGCTGTAGCCCGTGGCGTCCACCAGCGTGTACAGGGCGGTGCCGGCGAAACCACCGACGAAGTTCACGTCGACGGTGCCGGCGAAGTTGGCGCTGCCGCCCAGCAGCAGCAGGCTGCTGATGCCGCCTTCGACTTCGAAAGCGAGGCTGCCGCCGGCAAGCTGCGCGAAGCTGCCTTGCAC
>JALYUN010000193.1 GCA_030853725.1 Pseudomonadota bacterium
CCAGAGCGTGCAGGGTCTGACGCGAACCCGACTGCTACAAATGATCGGCACCCCCGGCGAACGCCGCGGCGGCGGCAGGCAGGGCGGTCAGGTCTGGTCGTGGCGCTATCCGACCAATGACTGCCTGTGGTTCCAGGCCTCGGTAGCCGACGACGGCAGCGTCACCGGGCCTTCTTACGGCATCGATCCGAATTGCGACGCGCCAGGCGACGCGCGGCAATAACCGGCAGCTTCCTCAGTACAAGTCGCGGATCTGCTGCAGCGCAGTCGGATCTTCGATCGTCGTCAAATCGCCAGCGTCACGGCCTTCGCACACCGCCTGGATCGCGCGCCGCAACAGCTTGCCCGATCGCGTCTTCGGCAGCACGCTCACGAAACGCACGCGCTGCGGCCGCGCCACCGCGCCGAGTTGGTCCGCCACGCACTTCATCATCTCGCCTTCGACCTTCAACAGCGCTTCGGGCGTGCTCACCTGCGCCGGGTCCTTCAGCACGACGAAGGCCATCGCCACCTGCCCTTTCAACGCGTCGGCCACCCCCACCACCGCCACCTCGGCGGTCTGCGGATGGCTCGCGATGCTTTCCTCGATCTCGCGCGTACCGAGGCGGTGCCCGGCCACGTTGATGACGTCGTCGGTGCGGCCGAGGATGGTGTAGTAGCCGTCCGCGTCGCGCACGCCCCAATCGAAGGTGCTGTAGAGCTTGCGCCCCTGCAGGTCTTGCCAATAGGTGCTGACGAAGCGCGCGTCGTCCCGCCAGACCGTCTGCATGCAGCCCGGCGGTAGCGGACCCTCGATCATGACGACGCCCTTCTCCCCTGCACCTTTCACTTCTTCGCCAGTGGTCTCGTCGATCAAGCGCACGTCGAAGCCGTAGACCGGCTTGCCGGGTGAGCCCAGCTTGCTGGTCTGCGGCTCGACGGCATTGCACAAGCCCAGGATCGGCCAGCCGGTTTCGGTTTGCCAGTAGTTGTCGACGACGGGCTTGTTGAGTGCACCGGAGATCCAACTGGCCGTCGGTTCGTCCAGCGGCTCACCGGCCAGGAACAGCGCCTCGAGACTGGATAGATCGTGCCGCGACAAGGCTTGGGGGTCTTGCTTCTTGAGCACCCGCACCGCGGTCGGCGCACTGAACATCTGCGTCACGCGGTACTTCTCGACCAGACTCCACCACACCGCCGCGTCGGGGCGGGTCGGCAGTCCCTCGTACAGGATCGTCGCCATCCCGGCAATCAACGGGCCATAAACGATGTAGCTGTGGCCCACGACCCAGCCGATATCGCTGGTGCTGAAGAAGGTCTGGCCGGTGCGGTCCGGGTCGACCCCGAACACGTGCTTCATGCTGGCCGCCAATGCCACGGCATAGCCACCGGTGTCGCGCTGAACGCCCTTCGGCGTGCCGGTGGTGCCGCTGGTGTAGAGCGTATAGCTCGGCGCGGTGGACGGCAGCCAGACGCAGGGTACGACGGCCTCGCGGTGCTGTTCACGCAAGGCGGCCCAGTCGGCGTCACGTCCCGCCGTGCGCTCGAAGGCCGACAAGCCGCGGTCGACCATCAGCACCTTCGCCGGCTTGTGGCGAGCCAGCTTGATGGCTTCGTCCAGCAGCGGCTTGTAGGCCACTACCTTGCCGCCGCGGCTGCCGGCGTCGGCGCTGACGATGAGCGCGGGCTCGGCGTCTTCGATACGGCTGGCCAGGCTGACACTTGCAAAGCCACCGAACACCACTGAATGCACCGCACCGATGCGCGCGCAGGCCAGCATCGCAAACACGGCCTCCGGAATCATCGGCATGTAGATCAAAACCCGGTCGCCCTGCTGTACGCCGAGTGCCAGCAGCATCGCTGCGGCGGTCTGCACTTCCTGGTGCAATTCGGCGAAGCGATAGCTGCGTTCCTCGCCGGTTTCAGTGGAAACGTAGATCAGCGCCGGCTGCTGGGCACGTGTGGCCAGGTGACGGTCGACCGCGTTGTGGCACAGGTTCAAGGTGCCGCCTACGAACCAATGCGCGAACGGCGGCTTGCTGTAGTCGCAAACCTGCGTGAAGGGCGCGTGCCAGTCGATCAGCTGGGCCTGATCGGTCCAGAAACCGTCCCGGTCGTCGATCGATCGGCGATAGAAGGCTTCGTAGTTCATGGCGGTCTCCTCGGCAGATTTAGATCTTCACGACGACGCGGCCCCGCACCTGGCCCGCCATCAGGCGCCCTGCTGCTTCGATCGCACCGGACAGCGGCACTTCCTCGATCATCGTCTCCAGCAGCGTCGGGTCCAGGTCGGTGGCCAGCCGCGCCCAGGCGCGTTCCCGCAGCGCATGCGGCGCCATCACGCTGTCGACGCCGGCCAGCGTGACGCCGCGCAGGATGAACGGCATCACCGTGGCCGGCAAATCGTGGCCCTGCGCCAGACCGCAGGCCGCAACGACGCCGCCGTAGCGGGTTTGCGCCAGCGCGTTCGCGAGCGTGTGGCTGCCGACGGCGTCAACCACCGCGGCCCAGCGTTCTTTCTGCAGCGGCTTGCCGGCCGCGCCGAGTTCAGAGCGGTCGATGATGCTGCTGGCCCCCAGCTTCGTCAGGTAGTCGTGCGCGTGGGCCTGACCGCTGCAGGCCACCACCGTGTGGCCCAGGCGAGCCAGCAACGCGATCGCCACGCTGCCGACGCCCCCGCTGGCGCCTGTCACCAGCACCTCGCCGCTGCCCGGCTTCAGACCATGGCGCTCCAGCGCCAGCACGCACAACATGGCGGTGTAGCCCGCCGTGCCGATGGCCATGGCCTGGCGCGGCGTCAACGCTTCGGGCAGCTTCACCAGCCATTCGCCCTTGAGCCGCGCGCGTTCGGCCAGGCAGCCCCAATGCGTTTCACCGGCGCCATAACCGTTGTGGATGAAGCGGTCGCCGGGCTTCCAGTCCGGGTGGTTGCTCTGCAGCACCTCGCCGGCGCCGTCGATGCCCGGCACCATCGGCCAGACCCGCACCACCGGAGAGCGGTTCAGGAGCGCCAGACCGTCCTTGTAGTTCAAGGTCGAATAGGCGGGTTTCACCAACACTGCTGCCGGACCAGCGTCGGGGAGTTGCGATTCATCGAGCTCGGTCAGGTGAGCGTTGAAACCGCTCTCGGGCTTTTCCAGCAGCAGGGCCTTGAACATGGCAACAGTCTCCTTGGGTAGGTGCATGTCAGTACCGCACGGCCGCCCCGAAGGTACTGAGCGCCCCCTTCCGGGGGGCAGCGAAGATAGTGAGCATGGGGGGCCATCTCACAGCCCTTTATCCTGACAGGTTCATGACGGGCGACAATTGGCGCATGGGTGAAATCACCATTCCGTTGGCCGACTTGCGCTATGGCGCGACCCTGCCGCAGGTGCCGGCGATCGTCACGGCACCGACCGGGCTGCTGTCCGACCGCATGGGCCGCCCGCTGCGCGACCTGCGTATCTCGGTCACCGACCGCTGCAATTTCCGCTGCAGCTACTGCATGCCGAAAGAGGTGTTCGACAACCGCTACAGCTTCCTGCCGCAAAGCTCGCTGCTGAGCTTCGAAGAGATCACCCGGCTGGCACGTCTGTTCGTGGCCCACGGCGTGCACAAGCTGCGCCTGACGGGTGGCGAGCCGTTGCTGCGCCGGCACCTGGAAGTGTTGATCACACAACTGGCGGCGCTGCGCACGGCCGATGGCGATGCGCTCGACATCACCCTCACCACCAACGGCTCGCTCCTGGCAAAGAAAGCCGTGGCGCTGCGCGAGGCCGGCCTGAAGCGGGTGACCGTCAGCCTGGACGCGCTGGACGACGCGGTCTTCCGCCGCATGAACGATGTCGACTTCCCGGTGGCCGATGTGCTGCGCGGTATCGACGCGGCGCTGGCGGCGGGCTTCGGTCCGATCAAGGTCAACATGGTTGTCAAGCGTGGCACCAACGACGATCAGATCGTGCCGTTGGCGCGCCATGTGCGCGAGCACTACGGCAGCGGCGTGGTGCTGCGCTTCATCGAGTACATGGATGTCGGCGCCACCAACGGCTGGCGCATGGACGAAGTGCTGCCCTCGGCCGATGTGGTGCAACGGCTCCACGCAGCCTTTCCGCTGGAACCAATGGCTCCGAACACGGTCGGCGAAACCGCCCAACGTTGGCGCTATGCGGACGGTGGCGGCGAAGTCGGCGTCATCAGCAGCGTTACGCAGGCGTTCTGCGGCGACTGCAACCGGGCCCGGCTGTCGACCGAGGGCAAACTCTTCCTGTGCCTGTTTGCAAGCCGCGGCCATGACCTGCGCGCCCTGCTGCGCGGCAACGCGCCAGACGGCGAGCCCTGGCGCGACGCCCAAATAGCGGCGGCCATCGGCCTCGTCTGGGGTGGCCGCGAAGACCGCTATTCGCTGCTGCGCAGCCAGACTGCGCAGCCCGACACCGCCACCGAACGCCGCGTCGAGATGCACTACATCGGCGGCTGAATGGTGCCCCCAAGCTCACTGTCGTTCGCTACCCCCCGAGGGGGCCGCCCGCTTGCGGCCCGGCCGAAGCCGGTTCCGTGGCTCGGGGCTCGGTGGAAGCACCATAGGAACGCTTTCTGACACGGCC
>JALYUN010000205.1 GCA_030853725.1 Pseudomonadota bacterium
GAACGCCGGGTCCGCGGGCGACGCATCGGCCGCTGCGCGGGCCGAGCGCCGCGGGCGTGACCGGCGCAGCGGTGACCGGCGCGATGCGGGACCACCGGACAACCGACGCCGCGAAGGCGGCGGCGACTCGGAGAGCGACGCCGGCAACCGCAACCGCCGCAGGGACGACTCGTTGTTTGGCGCGTTCGGGGCCACAGGTGACGATGGCGACCCCGTGCGCGATCCCGGAACCTTCTTCGATGCGGGTTGGTTGGCAGCCGGCGAAATGCCGTCCGACAGCCGCTTCGCGCTGCGCCATGCGAGGCGTTTCGTGCAGGCTCAGGAAAGCGCACTGGCCCGCATCTACCGAACCTACGGCGCCTCTCGTGCGGCGATCGGCGTGGGTCTGGTGTTTGCGCAGGCGCTGGGCAATCTGCTGGGCGGGCGCCTGTCGGAATGGACCACGATCGTCTCCCTCCTCTATGCCGTACAGGCGATCACGTTGTGGTTGTTGCCGCGTTTCGGATCGCTGGCGCAGGTGCAGTCGCAAGCGGCGCAGCGGCGCCGGCAGTGGTTGGCCACCATCGGGGTCGACCTGCTGACTTTTTCGGTGCTGTACGTGCTGGAAGCCGGCTCGCCGTTCAACTACGCTGCATTGCTGGTCCTGCCGGTGCTGATGTCGGGGGTGTTGACTTCGCGATTGATGGCGCTGGGCACCGCGGCGGCGGTGGCCCTGCTGTTCCTGGTGGCGGCTTCGCGCGCGGCGCTGGGTGGCGCCGACGTGCCGGCATTGATGCTGCAGTCCGGTCTGGCAGGCATCGGCATGTTCGCCGTCGTGCTGCTGGCAGCAGAGCTCGCAGGAAGGATGGTGCGCGAAGAAGTGGCCGCGCGCGGCAGCTTCGAGCTCGCGCGGCAGCAGGCGCAGCTGAACCGGCTCGTGATCGAGGAGATGGTCGACGGCGTGCTGGTGGTCGATCGTCGCCTGCGGGTGCGCGCTGCCAACCCTGCGGCACGGGCGTTGCTGGTGACACAGGGGCTAAGCCCGCCAGCACCGTTCACGATCGCCGACCGGTCCGACTGGCGGGCATTGACTGCCGCGGTGGAGCAGGCGCTGCAGGACGGCGAATGGCCCGAAGCAGGGCGAGATGTCACGCTCGCCTTCGACGATGGCCACCGGCGCACCCTGCGCATGCGCGTGCGTTTCATGCGCGCCAGCGGGCTCGTTGCGGCGGCTGGCACGGAGCCCGGCGGCAAGCCCACCGTAGAGCCGGGCGCCGAGCCGTTCGCGGTGTTGCTGCTGGAAGATGTACGCACCCTGCAGGCCCGCATCCGCCAGGAGAAGCTGGCGGCGATGGGGCGTGTGTCCGCCGGCATCGCGCACGAGATTCGTAACCCGCTGGCGGCCATCACGCAAGCCAACGCGCTGTTGCTGGAAGATCTGCGGGATGCTGCGCAGCTGCAACTGTCGAAGATCGTCGCCGACAACGCCGAACGCCTGAAGCGCCTGGTCGACGATGTGATGGAGCTGTCGTCGAGCAGCCCGCAGGCGCAGCGCTGCATCGATGGCACCGCCGCGGTGGCAGCCGATGTCGCCGATTGGGCCCGCACCGCCGGCATCGCGTTGCAAGGCCCCACAGCTTCGCGGTTGCGCATCGAACTGCCGGACCGTGCGCTGGGCGTGTCTTTCGATCCCGAACACCTTCGCCGTGTGCTCGTCAACCTGCTGGACAACGCCCACCGCCACGCGCCCGACGGCGCCGGATCGATCTTTTTGCGCCTGGCAGTGCGAGACGAGCACTGGGTGAGCCTCGCGGTGTTGAGTGAAGGCGAAATCATCGGCCCCGAGACCGAGCGCCTGCTGTTCGAGCCGTTCTTCTCGACCCGCAGTCGCGGCTCTGGGCTCGGCTTGTATATTTGCCGCGAACTCTGTGAACGCCACGGGGCCAGCATCGACTACCGACCGCGCCCGTCGGCCGAGCGGTTGCGCAATGAATTCATTGTCAGCCTGCGCCGCCTGCCCTGGCCCGATGCGCCACCGCGGCAGTTGCTGCAGACACTGCCGGCGCTTGTACCGAAGGCCTTGACGAGCCCGCCCCTTGATCGCTGACCACCCCGCCACCCCCCGACTGTTGGTTGTCGACGACGAGCCCGACCTGCGCACGCTGTATGAGCTGACGCTGGTGCGAGAAGGCTACGACGTCGAATGCGCGGGTACGGTCGAAGAGGGCTGGACGCTGCTGACGCAAGGCCGGGCACCGCGATTCGATCTCGTCATCACCGATATGCGGCTTCCCGATGGCACCGGACTCGACTTGCTGCGCCGCCTGGACGAACACGCCCGGCGCGAAAAAGCGATCGTCATCACCGCGTACGGC
>JALYUN010000215.1 GCA_030853725.1 Pseudomonadota bacterium
TGTTCGTCTTCTACTTCGGCATCCTGGCCGACCTGACGCCGCCGGTGGCGCTGGCCTGTTTTGCGGCCGCGCCGATCGCCCGGGAACGTGGGCTCTTGATCTCGATCCAGGCCATCAAGGTGGCCGCAGCGGGCTTCGTGATCCCGTTCATCGCCGTCTATTCGCCGGCATTGATGTTGCAACCTGGCGGCCCGATGGCAGCCGAATGGGGTCTGACGGTGGCCGCTGTCTACGTCGTCATCAAAGCGGCACTGGCCATTGCGATGTGGGGCGCGGCGGTGATCGGCTTTCTGAAGGGCCCGATGAGCTGGACCGAACGCGTGCTGTGCGCCGCCGCGGCCGTCGCGCTCATCGCCGCGCTGCCGTTGACTGATGAGGTGGGCTTTGTGCTGACCGCGGTGGCTGTGGGCCTGCACTGGCGCGGCGCGCGCAGCCGGGCAGTTGCCGGAGCCGCAACCCCCGCGTGAGCCTGTGCCTGGCCACCGCCGCCGTCGCGCTGCAACTGGCGGCGCCCGGCTTCACGCTGTCGTGGATCCACTCGGTGGAACGCACCGAATGGCGTGAGCACTGGCGCGTCGAAGGCCGGCAACTGGTGCTGGAGCAAGCCCGGGTACGCGGCTCTGGCGCCGGCATGGACCCGGGTGAAGGTGCCGTGCTCCAGCAAGGCTGGTGGGTCTGGCCGGGCCACCGCTTGACGGTGCCGGCACTGAACCTTGCGAACTCCGGCGCCACCGTCAGCGGCTGGACCTTCTGCGCGACAGACAGCGGCTGCCACGACTTGGCGCGCTGGTTGACGCATGCAGGCCAAGCACCCGAATCGATCCGCATCACCGCTAACGCGGGATCTTGCCAACGGCTCAGCGCGCCGCTGCCGCTGCCGGGCCCGACCGAAGCAACGCCCACAACGCCATCGCCCGCCCGAGGAAAGCGCCGCTGAAGAAGCCGGAAGCGGCACTGGCAGTCAGCGCGAAAGCGCTGGCGTCGCGCAGTCCGGGCTGGCGCATCAGGGCCACCGCCACCGCGAACTTCACAACGAAGATCGACAGCATCAGCAACAACGGCCAGACGCTGCCAGGCAAGGTGAAGCGCCGGGTGTCTGCCGCATAGCAAACGCGGGTGGTGTCGACCCGGCCGTGCAGCAGCGCCAGCGCCGCACACAAGCCCAGCGCCCAGGCCAGCAAGGCAGCCGCGTGCTGCCCGAAGGTGCCGACCACACCGGCCAGCGACAGCGTCACGAATACCAGCGGAAGCACCGTGGTGCGGCGCAGCCCGACCGTGCGTGCGCGCATTTGCGAAGCCCCCAGCACCACCAACAAAGCCAGCAGGGCCCAGATCGGGGCGGGGGTATGGCGAAAGATTTCGATCAACATGGCGGTCTCCAGTGGGGCGTTGAGTGAACGAATGCCTGCACTGTCGACGCTCGGGCCCGAAGGCGCCAGCGCCATGCGACGAAGACAACGGGATCGGCGCGAGCCGCTGCCCACCGGCGCGAACGGCGCGACCATCACGTCAACCACCAACGCACTGCCGCGGGCGGGCGAAAAAAAACCGCAGCCGAAGCTGCGGTTCATTTGCCTGACAGCAGGCCGCTTGCGCGGCCCGGCTCGTCAGACCGGTCGGATGTTCGAAGCCTGCGGGCCCTTCTGGCCTTGCTTCACTTCGAATTCGACCTTCTGGTTCTCAGCCAGGCTGCGGAAGCCGCCAGTGCTTTGAATTTCGCTGAAGTGGGCGAAGAGGTCCTTGCCACCACCGTCGGGGGTGATGAAGCCGAAGCCCTTGCCGTCGTCGAACCATTTAACGGTTCCGGTTTGCGTGGTCATGATGCATTTCCTTTCACGGTTGCTGCGCAAGCACATGCTGGCGCAGTGCAGAAGCGGCCAAGAGAATCACCGATCAAGGAATCCGCTGCGAACCCTTCACAGGGCAGTCGACATCAGAACCCGTCAAACAACAATCGTGTCTTGCTCAAATCTACGGGTGGAATGTAACTCATCGCGCAGCAGGTACCCCAATGGCCCTAGTCGGATGAGCGGGCGCTGCGGCCGATGCCGTGATAGTCGATACCGTGCAGCCGCATCAGCGCTGGCTCGTAGATGTTGCGGCCGTCGAAGATCAACGGCGCCTTCAACAGCGCCTTGATGGCGTCGAAGTCGGGGTTGCGAAATTCTTTCCATTCGGTGACCACCAGCAAGGCGTCTGCACCTTCCAGCGCTTCGTAGGGGGTGGCGGCAAAGCGCAGGCGCGGCACCGCGGCCAGCACCCGCGCGGCTTCGTCCATGGCCACCGGGTCGTAGGCGCTGATGGCCGCGCCGCGGCGCGCCAGTTCCTGCACGATGACGCGGCTGGGGGCTTCGCGCATGTCGTCGGTATTGGGCTTGAAGGCGAGCCCCCACAGCGCAAAGCTGCGGCCCGAGAGATCTTCACCGAAACGCGCGACGATCTTGTCGACCAGCGCATGCTTCTGCCGTTCGTTGACCGATTCCACGGCCCGCAACAGTTCCAGCTCGACTCCGTTTTCAGTGCCCGTGTGGATCAGCGCCTTCACGTCCTTCGGAAAACAGCTCCCACCGTACCCGGTGCCCGGATACAGGAAGTGGGTGCCGATGCGCGGATCGCTGCCGATCCCCTTGCGCACCATTTCGATGTCGGCGCCCACGCGTTCGGCCAGCCGCGCCAGCTCGTTCATGAAGCTGATACGAGTGGCCAGCATGGCGTTGGCCGCGTACTTGGTGAACTCAGCGCTGCGCAGGTCCATCACCTGCATGCGGTCGTGGTTTCGCATGAAGGGCATGTACAGCGCGCGCATCAGCAGAACAGCACGTTCGTCGTCGGCCCCCAGCACGATGCGGTCGGGGCGCATGCAGTCGTCAACCGCCGCACCCTCCTTCAGAAATTCCGGGTTCGAGACCACGGCGAATGCGGTGTCGCCGATGCCACGGGCCACCAGGGCCGCCCGCACTGCGGCGCGTACCTTGTCGGCGGTGCCCACCGGCACCGTGCTCTTGTCGACGATGACCTTGTAGTCGGTCATGTGGCGGCCGATGTTGGTGGCCGCAGCCAACACGTATTGCAGGTCGGCCGAGCCGTCTTCGTCGGGCGGCGTGCCCACGCCGATGAACTGCAGCGTTCCGTGCGCCACCGCGGCCTTGGCGTCGGTGGTGAACTGCAACCGGCCTGCGGCCACATTGCGCTGCACGACTTCCAGCAAACCCGGCTCATGGATGGGCATGCCGCCATCGTTGAGTGTGCGGATCTTGTGTTCGTCCACGTCCATGCAGACCACGTGGTTGCCCATCTCTGACAGGCAAGCCCCGGTGACGAGCCCGACATAACCTGTACCGACAACGGTGACTTTCATGGCAGTTTGACTTCAGTACCCGGCATAGAAGACCGCCGCTGGAGCGCGCGGCGAGGAAGCACGAATTCTGCCGCGCATGGCGCCGATGCACCGCCCCTGCGAACGGCCTGCCGCCCCAGTGCGGTGATATCTTCCGCGTTTGTCGTTTTCCGCGCGCCGAACCGGCGGCCTCCATGACCAAGACTGCACTCATCACCGGCGTCACCGGCCAAGACGGCGCCTACCTGGCCGAACTGCTGCTGCAGAAGGGCTACCAGGTGCACGGCATCAAGCGCCGTGCCTCGCTCTTCAACACCGACCGCGTCGACCATCTGTACCAGGACCCCCACGTCGACCAGCAGCGCTTCACGCTGCACTACGGCGACCTGACCGACAGCACCAACCTGATCCGCATCGTGCAGCAGGTGCAGCCCGACGAGATCTACAACCTGGGCGCAATGAGCCACGTGGCGGTCAGCTTCGAGCAACCGGAATACACCGCCGACGCCGACGGCATCGGCACGCTGCGCTTGCTGGAAGCGATCCGCATTCTGGGTCTGCAAAAGAAGACCCGGTTCTACCAGGCCAGCACCAGCGAGCTTTATGGTCTGGTGCAAGAGACTCCGCAGAAGGAAACCACACCCTTCTACCCGCGCAGCCCGTATGCGGTGGCCAAGCTGTACGCCTACTGGATCACCGTTAATTACCGCGAGGCTTACGGCTTGTATGCCTGCAACGGCATTCTCTTCAACCACGAAAGCCCGATCCGCGGCGAAACCTTCGTCACCCGCAAGATCACGCGCGCCATCTCGCGGATTGCGCTCGGGCTGCAGGACTGCTTGCACCTGGGAAACCTGCGCGCGCTGCGCGACTGGGGCCACGCCCGCGACTACGTGCTGATGCAATGGATGATGTTGCAGCAAGAGCAGCCCGAGGACTTCGTCATTGCCACCGGCCAGCAACAAAGCGTGCGCGACTTCGTGATTCGCGCGGCCGCTGAACTCGGCATCGCTCTCGAATTCAAGGGGGAAGGCGAAGCCGAAATTGGCGTCGTTGCGTCCGTCGCCAAGACCCAGGGCGAGCTGCGCTCCAAGTGCAAGCCCGGCGACGTGATCGTGCGGGTGGACCCGCGCTACTTCCGCCCGACCGAAGTCGAAACGCTGCTGGGCGACCCGAGCAAGGCCAAAGAGAAACTCGGCTGGGTGCCGCAGACCTCGTTCGAAGAACTGGTGCGAGAGATGGTGGAGAGCGACTACACCAGCGCCAAGCGCGACAGCCTGATCAAGCTGGCGGGGTTTCAGACTTACGACCACCACGAATAGGCCCGACGTGCAGGACCCGTCACGCATCTACATCGCCGGCCACCGCGGCCTGGTCGGCAGTGCCATCGTGCGCCGCCTGCAGCGCGAGCAGCCCGGCCGCACTGACCTGCTGCTGCGCACCCATGCCGAACTGGACCTGAGCGACGACCGCGCCACCCGCGCTTTCTTCGAAGCCGAGCGGCCGACACACGTCTACCTGGCCGCCGCCAAGGTCGGCGGCATCGTCGCAAACAACAAGTTCCCGGCCGAGTTCATTCGCGACAACCTGGCGATTCAGACCAACGTCATCCATGCGGCCTATTGCGCCGGGGTCGAGCGGCTGCTGTTCCTGGGCAGCAGTTGCATCTACCCGAAGCTGGCGCCACAGCCGATGAAGGAACGCGACCTGCTGACCGGCTCGCTGGAGCCCACGAATCGTCCCTACGCTCTTGCAAAAATCGCGGGCGTGGAAATGTGCTGGAGCTACAACCGCCAGTACGACACGCGCTACCTGGCGGCCATGCCGACCAATCTATACGGCCCGGGCGACAACTACCACCCGACCAACAGCCATGTCATCCCGGCGCTGCTGCGCAAGTTCCACGAAGCCAAGCAGCGCGGCGATGCCGAAGTCACGGTGTGGGGATCGGGCACGCCGCGGCGCGAATTCCTGTTCAGCGACGACATGGCCGACGCCTGCGTGTACTTGATGAACCTGCCCGAGAACCGCTATGCCGCGCTGCTGGGCAGCGACGAGAGCGTGACGGGCCGCTTCGAGCCGCCGTTGGTGAACATCGGAGTCGGCACCGATGTGACGATCGCCGAGCTGGCTGCGCTGATCCAGCGCGTCACCGGCTTCGAAGGCCAGATCGTCTACGACCGCAGCCAGCCCGATGGCACACCACGCAAGCTGATGGACGTGGCGCTGATGGAAGCCGCCGGCTGGCAGGCCAGCACGACGCTGGAAGACGGGTTGCGGCTGGCCTACGCAGAGTTTGCTGAGCAGCACGCGGGCTGAAAGGCACCAACCTCAGGGCCTGGGCTGCAGTCGCCTACGTTCGCGGTTCGGATAGTCAAGCTGTCGTCGCGCAGCAGCATCAAGGCACGCCGATCGACCCCCCGGCAGCTCACTAGGCCAGTTGATGGAATGTGTCGCGGTAGTCGCGCATGAACGCTCGGCCAAAGGCAAGTTGCTGATCCAGCGCAGGGTCGAACGGCGTCAGCATCAAACCACCGGGTGAGTCGGTGACGAACAGCGAGTCGCCCTTTTCCAGGTTCAACCGCGCCAAGGCTTCCTTCGGAAGGATGACGCCCACTGAGTTGCCGATCTGGGTGCGCTCGAGGGTGGTCATGGGACGGCCTAGGCACAACGATTGTTATATCGCCATGAGCAGACCTCAGTGGCAATCCGCCGGCCCCGCGTCCGCGCCCGCCCCCGTGGCGCGAGTCCCCGGCCCGGTTCACACAGATGGCAGCTTCACAGCCCAGGCGCGATAGTCCGACAGGAGGCCCGACGCGGCGGCAATCGCTGCAAGCAGTTGTGCATACCGCAAGTCGGGTGCGTCCGGGTATTCGTGCGCCAGGCGATTTCGAACCTCGCGCCAGTCCAGCCAGCGCTTGACGTCGAGATAGCCGAGCTTCTCAAGCCGGTCCAATCGGTCCCGCATGGACCACGCATCGAACGGTTCGGCCAGGTCTTCGAGAATCGCCGGCACCAACCGCTCGCCGAGCGCGTCCTGCAGCTTCATGAAGCGGAAGAGGATCTGGTCCGTCAACTGCCGCAATGCAGGATGTGACTCAATGTCTTGCAGGCCCGGTACCGGCGCCTGTTGCGACCACTGGTTCAATGCATCGACAAGCACCGCAGCATGTCGGTCGGCCTCCCAGCGCGCCAGCGCCAGCCGCCCGGGTCTCGCTATCAACGAGTCACCCCCGAATGCCGGGCAGCACGCCGAACAACTGCCGCCAAGCGAGCGGTCTTCATGTCCGGACCAGCTCGATGGCGTTGGCCCGCGCCGAGTCCAGCAAGGCCGCGGGGACCGATGAAACCGCAGGGCCGCAGACGACGACGTCGATGCGCCGTTCGCCGATCAGCCCATACAACCGCGCGACGAAGGCCCCGCGGCGTGCGACGATTTCTGCAGCGGCCATCGTGGCATCGGTCTCGACCAGCAGGTCGATGTCGCCTCCTCGCGCGCTGTCGTCGGCGCGCGAGCCGAACAGAGAAACCCGCGTGCCCGGCCGCCAGGTGGCGCGCGCCGCGGTGGCGATGGACATCTGTTCTGCTGCGGTCAGCCTCATGACTAGCAGTCTAGCGGTGACGCGTGAGATCAAAGGGTGGGCGCCCAAACAGTAGTGTCCCCTGCGTCCCCCGCTGAAGGCGTTTTTACTTTGGAAGGAAGCAGACAGGGCCTTCCCTCAGCCACTACCCGGTTCAGTAAGTACCCGGTCGCGACAAGAAACCGGGCAGTTCGACCCCTCCGATCAGGCGCCGCGTGGCTATCGCACTTTGCAGCGCCGCGGGCATCGACGCGGCCTGCTCGACAGAGTTCGTGTCCAGCTGCAGAGTAGCCCGCCAGGATGCGATCGACACATAGGCTGGATTCCCCGGCGCCACGAAACCGAGCGAGGCACGTGGCAGGATTCCTTCGGACTTGAAACTATTGCCGTCGGAGAAGTTGCCATAGCCGGGGCCCGGTAGGACCAGTTGCACCCAGTTCCGGTTGAAGTCGTTCCACGCAATTGAATTGCCCGTCACACGATTGTTCACGGGCCGCAGCGTCGGGTCGCTGGCAGAGCGGCTGCCGTCGACGATGCCGATACCTTCAAGCGAATTGGCGAACACCGCATTTCCCTCCACGACACTGTTTGCCGACTCCAGCAAATAGATGCCCCGCAGGCCGTTGCCATACGAAACATTGCCGCGGATCGTGCCGCTTTGCGAGGCTTCGTACTGAATGCCGAAGCCACTGTTGTAGGCAGTGGTGTTGCCCTCGATGAGGTTGCCGGTGTTCTTCCAGTCGACCCAGATGCCGTCGGCCTGACAGTAGGCCACCAGGTTCTCCCGGATGACCGAGTCGTGCAAGCCGGCCTCGCCGATCAGTTTAATGCCGCCGGCTTCCCACCACTTGTTGAAGCCGCGGGTGTTGGCATAGGTGATGCGATTGCCGGCGATCGTCAGCCGGGTACCCGAGCCGCTAACGCCGCTCTGGCCGCAGCGCTGGATGACGGAGTTGGTGAGCGCGCTGTCAGTGCCGCTAATCTGCACACACACGGCGTCCATGTCGCTGACGACCAGATCGTCCAGCAGGTTGTTGCGGCCCGAAACCTTTACGGCACCCCAGCGTGCACTTAGGCTCGTGTTGGCATGGGCGAAGTCCAGCCCGGAAATCGTCAGCCCGACCGCGTTCTCGGCTTGCAGCACCTGGCGCCGCACACTGACCTCCAACATCTGGTCCGCTGCAATGGCATTGGAAGACTTGACATAAAGCCTGTGGCTCGCGGCGTCGTACGAAAATGAATCAGCCACCAGTTCG
>JALYUN010000222.1 GCA_030853725.1 Pseudomonadota bacterium
GGCCGTGCCGATCGCGTGCAGCACGCCCGACAAGGCGATGTAGTTCAAGTCGTGCCCGGCCACCAGCGCCAGTGGTCCGGTTTGGCCGAAGCCCGTCATGCGGCCATAGACCAGACGCGGATTGCGCGCAAGGCAGGCGGCAGGCGAGAGCCCGAGCTGCTCGGTAACGCCGGGTCTGAAGCCTTCGATCAGCACGTCGGCGCGGTCGATCAGGCGCAACGCGGCATCGCGCCCGGCCGGTGATTTCAAATCGAGTGCGATCGACCGCCGGCCGCGAGCATTGACATCGAAGCGCGGCGGCAGCGGCACACCGAGTCCGCTGGCCTGCATCCGGTCGATGCGGATGACATCGGCACCGTGGTCTGCCAGCAGCATGCCGCACATCGGCACCGGACCGATGGCAGCCAGCTCCACCACCTTCATCCCCGCCAGCACACCGCGCTTCTCATTCATATCCAGGGGAGTTTGCGCCAACCGACCGTTCGCATTCACAACTTCAATATCGCCCGCAACGGCAGGTGGTCCGATGCGCGGCGCGACAAAGCGCTGCGGTGCGGCGCCACCTGCAGCAGGCAGTCGCGCGGGTGGGCCCAGATGCGGTCCAAGGCGAACACCGGCTTGACGGCCGGCCAGGTCGAGGCGCAGTCGCTGTCGCCGAAATGCCGATGCAGATGGCGCATGGGCCGGCCCCAGGCGAACCATTCGTTCAGGTCGCCCATGAGCACGACCGGCTCCTCGCCGGGCTCACCGACGCGCGCGAGCAACATCTGAATTTGGGCTCGGCGCTCGGCCGGGCTCAGGCCCAGATGGGTCGCGATCACACGCAGCGGCGCGAGCGCTGCCGTTGCGGCCGGAAGCTGCGGCAGTCGCAACCGCACGTCGATGGCACCGCGCGGTTCGCGCCCAGGCTGGCTGATGTCCACGAGCTGAAGCTCGGCGATCGGCAGCCGCGTCAGCACGGCGTTGCCGTAATGGCCATCGCCGCGCAGCAGCGTCGGACCGGCGGCGGTGTGGTAGCCCAGGTGCTCACCGAATTCGCGCAGCTGGTCGAGTGCGGCGTCGGGGTTCCAGCGCAGTTCCTGCAACGCCACCACGTCGGCGTCGAGCTCGCGCAGCACGGCTTCGATGCGCCCGGGATCGAAGCGACCGCCGCGCCCGACGCAGCCGTGGATGTTGTAGGTGGCCAGACTCAGCTGCATTTCATGGCTTCGGTCCGTTGCGGCTGCGGACCAAGCGCTGCAAAACCCAGCCCAGACCCAGCAGAACGGCGGCGCCGCCCACCAGCGTGGCGATCGACTTCGGCGAAGGCTGGTGCAACAACCGTGTCACGAGCCCCGAGAACACTGTGATGGTCAACACCCCCGGCGCCATGCCCAGCAGCGAGCCGATCATGAAGTCGCGAAAGCGCAGCTTCGAAGCGCCCGCTGCCAGGTTCACCACCAGGAAAGGTGCCACCGGCACGATGCGCAAAGCCAGCACCGCCAGCACGCCGCTCTGCGACAAGCGCTGGTTGAGCCGGTTCCAGCGCTCGCCGCCGATGCGGCTGACGAAACCCCCGCCCACCCAGCGACCGAGGCCGAAGTTCAACGCCGCTGCAGCCAGCGACCCTGCCAGCGCGTAGACCAGCGCCCAGCCGGTGCTGAAGACCAGCGACGTTGCGACGATCAGGAGCGTGATCGGTATCGCGATCAGTGAGCCGGCCATGAAGGTGCCCAGCACCCACAGCGGCGCCAAAGGCGTGTCGGCCACGGTGCGGGCCATCGACGCCAGGCGGTCGACGTTGACCAACTCCGACAGCGGCGTCCAACGCCACGCGGCCGTGGCGCCCAGTACCAGCAGCACCACGGCGGTGATCGCGATGGCGCGCCCGCGAGAACTCGAAGCGCCGCCACCGGCGCGCAGCAGCGCCGTCATTGCGTCTATCGAGATCAGCCTTTCAACCGTGGCATCGGCCCGGCCGGCAGGGCCTGGCGGCGGGGGCGGCAGTGTTCGCAATCCGCGACTGCTCGGGTGCAGGCCATCGCGCAGCGGAGCGCTTACCGGCGCACTGCTCTGGCCGCTCAGCTGGCCGCTCATCTGTCGGATTACCGAACGCAGCGTGGCGCCGCTGGCGAGCGCAGCGGTGACGGCATCAGGCGCCACGCCCAGATGGGTTGCCAAAACGCGATCACGGCAGCGGCCGATCGCCGCCGAAACGCGCGCGGCCTGCACACCCGTGGCTTCGATCGCCAGGCAGCACTCGGTGTCGAGTTGCAGTGAGCGGTTCGTCGCGTCGGCCGAGCCCACGATCAAGAGCCGCTCGTCCACCACCACCGTCAGGCCTACCAACGCCAGCGGGATCTCCGATTTGCCGGACCCGGGATCGCAGACCGGGTAGAGCACCTGCAGCCGCCCGTGGCGGTCGCTGTCCTGCAACTGCCGCAGCAACTGCGCACGGCGCGTGAGTTGCTCGATCGGGTCGAGCCAGCCTTCGCTGTTGAGCGGTGTGACGATCACGACTTCCGGCCCGGACTCGCGCTGCAGCGCCGCGGCCAGGGCATCGGCGATGGCCACCGCGCTCAGCGTCTGCGCCTCGATGTACAGCCGCTGCTGCGCCGCGCCGATCGCGTCGACCAGCAACTGCTGCAGGGCCATCACCGCCGGCCGGCCACTTTCCGCGGCAGCGGTGTGCACGATGGCTACGTCGACCGTTTCGAAATCGGCCTGCAACCGCGCCGGCCATGGTGCCGCTGCGCCGGGCGTTGAGACAAAGCCCGGCGCGCGTCCCACCGCCTGCTGCCAGCGCCACCGTGCGTGCTCGGCCAGGGCGGCAGCGGCCGGTCCTTGCAACGCCAGTTGCACGCCCGTTGCCGCTGGCGTTGCGACGGCGGGTGGCGAGCACAGGTCGATGCCACCCGCGAAGGCCACCGCGTCGTCCACCACCACGATTTTTTCGTGCGGTGCCGCGCCCACCGCCTCGGTGCCGTCCAGGCAAAAATGAAGGCGACGATGAAGCTTCCACGGTTCGCGCCAGCCACGCCGCAGATCGCGGTCGACGCTGTAGAGCATCGAATAGTCCCAGTCCAGCACGAAGCTGCGCAGCCGGCGTTCACGCTGCGTCACAGCCTGCAGCAGGGCACCTAACGACGATGGATAGGAAGCTTCGGCAAAGCTCTGCGCGCCGTCTTCGGTACCCAGTTCGGTGGCGGCGTCCAGGTGCCAGCCAACGATGCGGACCGCCGCCCGCGCTGCCAGCAAGCTCTGGCGCAAGGCATTGAAATAGGCAGGCGCACCGATCAGCAACGCCACGCGTTCGGCGCGTTCCACACGCCAGCCATTGCGCCCGGCGCTGAGCAGGGCGCGCTCGGGTTCCGTTCGCATGGGGCGGGAGTATGCCGGCAGCTTCTGCTGCAGATGTGGCGCAGTTCCGGCACCCGTACCCGGCTACCGTATATTGCCGCCGATGCAATCCAGACCCCACGCAGCACCACAGGTGCCTTCCGACGCCCTCGTGTTGTTCGGCGTCACCGGCGACCTGGTGCACAAGATGGTTTTTCCGGCCTTGCACCAGCTGCAGCGGCAGGGCGACCTGAACGTGCCGGTGATCGGCGTGGCGTCGTCCAAGCTCGACGACAAGGAAATCAGGAAGCGCGCCCGAGCCAGCATCCTGCAGGCCGACCCCAAAGCCCACAAGGAAGCGCTCGACGCGTTGCTTTCAAAGCTGCACTATGTCAGCGGCAACTACAACGACCCGGCCACCTTCGACGCGCTGCGCAAGTGCCTGGGCGAAGCCAAGCACCCGGCGTTCTATCTGGCAATTCCGCCCACGCTCTTCACCACCGTGATCGAGAGTCTGGGCAAGAGCGGGCTGGCCAAGCAGGGCCGCGTCATCGTCGAAAAACCCTTCGGCCGCAACTTGGCTTCGGCCCAGTCCTTGAACGCGGCAGCCCACCAGGTGTTCGACGAGCAGGCGATCTTTCGCATCGATCACTTCCTGGGCAAGGACGCGATCATGAATCTGCTGTACTTCCGCTTTGCGAACGCGTTCCTCGAACCGATCTGGAACCGCAACCACATTCGAAGCGTGCAGATCACACTCGCTGAGGACTTCGGGGT
>JALYUN010000243.1 GCA_030853725.1 Pseudomonadota bacterium
GCCCGCAGCGGGCGCCGCAGGCCGCAGACTGCCACCAGCCACAAGCCCGTCGCGGCAGCCCCGCCGAAAGCCAGTGCGGCCTGGCGTGCCGCCCAGTCGGCGCCGTTCTGCGCGTCGGCCAGCGCCACCAACGCCAGCACGGCTTGCACCAGCAACACCGCGCGCAGTGCCAGCGCCGGGTGGCAGACATCGAAAGCCGCCGCGGCCTGGCTCTGCAACTGCGCCTGTTCCTCGGCCAGCGGATCGAAGCGCGTACTGCCGAACGCCGAAGAAGCAATGGGCGTGGAAGGCGGGGCAGGGCGAGTCATCAGAACTTGGGAATCGGGCTTGTGAATCAGGGCATCAGATCGGGGCTTCAGATCAGGCGGACGCCGAGTCGTTGCACGCGGGTCGCGTTCGATAATAAGAGCCCGACCGCACCGACGCAGCCAGGCTGCACGCCCGATGTCCAACCAGCCGCTCTCGCACCCGTCTTCCGATCCATTGGCCAACAAGCACCAGGCCTGGTCGGCGCTGTTCTCCGAACCCATGAGCGAACTGGTACAGCGCTATACCGCCAGCGTGGCTTTCGACCGGCGGCTGTGGCGCGCCGACATCGACGGCAGCCTGGCCCATGCCGAAATGCTGGCCGCGCAGGGCGTCATCGGTGCTGCCGACCTGGCCGACATCCAACGGGGGTTGGCGCAGGTCGCCGAAGAAATCGAAGCCGGGCGCTTCGACTGGCAGCTTGCGCTGGAAGACGTGCACTTGAACATCGAAGCGCGCCTGACGGCGCTGGTGGGCGACGCCGGCAAGCGGCTGCACACCGGCCGCAGCCGCAACGACCAGGTCGCCACCGACCTGCGCTTGTGGCTGCGAGGCGAGATCGACCGTATCAAGGTGCTGCTGCGTGCGATGCAGTCGGCGCTGGTGGAACTGGCGGCCGAGCACAGCCAGACCGTGATGCCCGGCTACACCCACATGCAGGTGGCGCAGCCGGTGAGCTTCGGGCACCACCTGCTGGCTTATGTAGAGATGTTTTCGCGAGACGCCGAACGTCTGGCCGAGGTCCGCCGCCGTACCAACCGCCTGCCGCTGGGCGCCGCGGCACTGGCCGGCACCAGCTACCCGCTGGACCGTGAACGGGTGGCCCGCACGCTCGGTTTCGAGGGCCTTTGCGACAACAGCCTGGACGCCGTGAGCGACCGCGACTTCGCGATCGAGTTCAGTGCTTTTGCAGCGTTAGCGATGGTGCATGTCTCGCGACTGGCCGAAGAGATCGTGCTGTGGATGAACCAGAACTTCGGCTTCATCGACTTGGCCGACCGCTATTGCACCGGCTCGTCGATCATGCCGCAGAAGCGCAACCCCGACGTAGCCGAACTGGCGCGCGGCAAGAGCGGCCGTGTGGTCGGCCACCTGATGGCGTTGCTGACATTGATGAAGGGCCAGCCGCTGACTTACAACAAGGACAACCAGGAAGACAAGGAACCGCTGTTCGACACGGTCGACACGCTGTCCGACACGCTGCGCATCATGGCCGAGATGGTCGGCGGCATCCGCGTCGACAAGGCTGCAATGGAGCGCGCTGCCAAGCGCGGCTATGCCACCGCCACCGACCTGGCCGACTACCTGGTGCGCCACGGCCTGCCGTTTCGCGACGCGCACGAGATCGTGGCGCACGCCGTCAAGCAGGCGATCGGCCGCGGGGTCGACCTGTCGGAGCTGTCGCTGGGCGAACTGCAGGCGCTGCACCCGGCGATCGGTGCCGATGTGCACGAGGTGCTGACGCTGCAGGGCTCGCTGGCTGCGCGTTCGCTGCCCGGCGGCACCGCACCCACGCAAGTGCTGGCGCAGGTGGCTCGGCACCGGGTCCGCCTGGCGGGCTGATTTGCGGGCTGATCGGTCCGTTGATCTGGCGGTTGATCGAAGGCCGTGAACGGTGTGGCGTACCGGCGCTGGATCGCGCACTTGGACATGGATGCGTTCTACGCATCGGTTGAACTGTTGCGCTATCCGGAGCTGGCCAACGAAGCCGTCGTGATCGGCGGCGGGCGGCGCCACCAACCGGTGCTGCAGCCCGACGGCACGCGGCGCTTCACGACTCTGGCGGGCTATGCTGGCCGCGGGGTGGTCACCACCGCCACCTATGCCGCGCGCGACTACGGCGTGCATTCCGGCATGGGGCTGATGAAAGCCGCGCAGCGTGCGCCCGACGCATTCTTGCTGCCCACCGACTTCGATGCATACCGCGCCGCTTCTCGCGCTTTCAAAGCCGCGGTAGCCGAAGTGGCGCCGTTGATCGAAGACCGCGGCATCGACGAGATCTACATCGACCTCAGCGATGTGCCCGGCGCGCAGGACAGTGTCGGCCACGATCCGCACGGCGGCGTGCGCGCGGTGGCGCAAGAGATCCGCAACAACGTTCGGCGCAGCACGGGACTCAGCTGCTCGATCGGAGTCACGCCCAACAAGTTGCTGGCCAAGATCGCCAGCGAACTCGACAAGCCCGACGGCCTGACGGTTCTGACGCAGGCCGACTTGCCGCTGCGGATCTGGCCGCTGTCGGTGCGGCGCATCAACGGCATCGGTCCGAAAGCAGCGGCGCGCTTGCTCACACTGAACGTGGCCACGGTGGGGCAACTGGCGGGGCAAGACCGTGCCGTCCTGGTGGCGCAGTTCGGCCGCAGTTATGGGCGCTGGTTGCATGACGCCGCCCACGGAGTCGACGACCGGGTGGTGCACACGCGCGGCGAGCCGGTATCGATGAGCCGAGAGACCACTTTCGAGCGCAACTTGCACCCGGTGCGCGACCGTAGCGAGTTGACGCGCATCTTCACCGAGCTGGCATTGCAGGTGGCGCGCGACCTGCAGCGCAAGGGCTATGCGGGCCGCACGATCGGCATCAAGTTGCGCTTCGAGGACTTTCGTACGGTGACGCGCGACCTGACCCTGCCGGTGGCGGTGGCTGATGCGGCGGCGATCCGCTATGCGGCCGGTCTGTGCCTGAAGCGGGTCGAACTGAACCGACGGCTGCGGCTGCTGGGAGTCAGGGCCAGCTCACTCGAGCGCGTGTGAGCGGCGCTGATGCCGCCGGCCGTTGAACGGCGGTTCACCGGGGTGCGTCAACCTGCGGCGACCTGTTTGCGTTATTGATGCCGGGGCCCGGTTTGCGCGGTTCCGTCCTACAGGCCCAACCGGTGCCTGCCGAGGCGGTAGACGTTGCGGGCCCTTCACACTTCACCGTTACTATCCAAGACAGGAGCTTCCATGAAATTTCCGATGTTTGCACTGAGCGCTATTGGCGCTTCTCTCGCCATGTTGTCCAGCGCGCCGGCCTTTGCCGCAACGCAAGCAGGCACCACGGATAGCTCGATGGCTGCTCCCGCCACCCCGAAGGGCGAGAAGAGCACCGAGAACCAAGGCAAGGGCCGGGCAGTGCCTATGGCTTCTGACACCACCCGTTCTGAAGTCAAGCACGAGGCCGCTGTCGCAAACAAAAACGGCACAGCCTTGCCGGCCGGTGAAAACGTCACCGAGGTTCCGGGCCAGAAGCAAGTCAAGCACAGCAAAATGAGTCATAAGAGCCGCTCTGAAGTCAAGAGCAAGGCTGCGATGGCCAACAAGGACGGCACCGCAGTGCCTGCTGGCGAAGCTTCCAGCAAGGCCCAGGAAAAGGGCCAGAAGCAGTAAGGCTCGCTGGCCGCAAGGCCTCGAACGAGGCGCCGGGTTTTTAACCCGGCGCTTTTTTTCGTCCTGCGACAGTAGGCCGGTGTCGAGCCTTAGCATCGCTGCCGAGGAGCACACAGCCCATGACTGTCATCACCCACATTGAAGACCTTCGGGTCCTGGCCGAGCGGCGGGTGCCGCGCATGTTCTACGACTACGCCGATTCCGGTGCGTGGACCGAAAGCACCTATCGCGCCAACCAGCAGGACTTCGGCAAGATCAAACTGCGTCAACGCGTGGCGGTCGACATGGCCAACCGGAGTCTGCGCACGACCATGGCCGGTACCGAGGTTTCGATGCCGGTTGCGCTGGCGCCGGTGGGCCTGACCGGTATGCAGCATGCCGATGGTGAAATGCTGGCGGCGCGCGCCGCACACACCTTCGGGGTGCCGTTCACGCTGTCGACGATGAGCATCTGCTCGATCGAAGACGTGGCCGCTGCCACGGGTGCGCCGTTTTGGTTTCAGCTCTACTGGATGAAGGACCGCGACTTCATGGAGCGATTGATGGACCGCGCCAAGGCGGCCCGTTGCTCGGCGCTGGTGCTGACGCTGGACCTGCAGGTGCTGGGGCAGCGCCACAAAGATCTGAAGAACGGCATGACCGCCCCACCGAAGCTCACGGTGGCCAATCTCTTCAACCTGATGACGAAGCCGCGCTGGTGCCTGGGCATGGCCGGCACGCGGCGCCACGGCTTCGGCAATTTGATCGGCCATGCCAAAGGCGTCAGCGACATGTCGAGCCTGGCGGCCTGGACCCGTGAACAGTTCGACCCGCAACTGGACTGGAGCGATGTCGAATGGATCAAACAACGCTGGGGCGGCCGCTTGATCCTGAAAGGCATCATGGACCGTGAAGACGCACGGCTGGCGGCTGACAGCGGCGCCGACGCGCTGGTGGTGTCGAACCACGGCGGGCGCCAGCTCGACGGGGCGCAGTCCAGCATCGAAGCGCTGCCGGCGATCGTCGACGAGGTCGGTGGCCGCATCGAAGTCCACTTCGACAGTGGCATTCGTTCAGGCCAGGACGTGCTCAAGGCCGTGGCGCTCGGCGCGAAGGGCACCTACATCGGCCGCGCCTTTGCTTACGGCCTGGGAGCGATGGGCGAAGACGGCGTGAGCAAGGCGCTGGAAATCATCAGGAAGGAACTCGATGTGACGATGGCTTTCTGCGGGCGCACCGATATCTTGAAGGTCGACCGCAGCATCCTGGTGCCTTCGACGATTCCGCCCTAGCTCATCACGTTGAGCTTGAAGGCGATCATTGCCCGCAGCTTGTTCGGTAGCACCGGTTTGATCAGCAGGTGGTAGTCGTGTTTCAGCGCTTCGTCTTCGTGCCCGCCGAGTGTGCTGCCGGTGATCAGAATCGCCGGTAGGCGCCGGTCTGGCCAGTGCGCGCGCAGTGCGGTGATCGCCTCGATACCGGTGCGGCCCTGCGGCAATCTGTAGTCAATCAGCAGCAGGTCGGGCGTTTCGGCGTCGGCTGAGCGCAGCCAGTCGGTCACTGCGTCGACGCTGTCGAAAGCCACCACCTGAGCGCCCCAGGCCTGCAGCAACACCACCAAGCCGTCGCGCACCGCCGCTTCGTCTTCGACGACCAGCACCAAGCGACCCTGCAGCGTCAGGCCGAGTGGCCCCTGAACGCGGCTCGATGATGGTTCAGCCGCGGTGCGCACCAACCGTCCCGGCGGCAGTTCCAATGTGAACACGGTGCCGTGACCGACTCTGGATCGCACCCCCAGCGGACTCTGCATCAGCGCCGCCAGCCGGTGCACGATGGCCAACCCCAGCCCGAGTCCTTTGCGGTGGTGCGCCTGCAGCGGCCGGTTGCTTTGCACTTGATAGAACTCTTCGAAGATGCGCGGCAGGCTGGCGTCAGAGATGCCGATGCCGCTGTCCCACACCTGCACCAGCAGCTGCGCGCCACGGCGGCGGCAACTGACCAGCACACCACCGTCGTCGGTGTAGCGGATGGCGTTGCTGACCAGGTTGCGCAAGATGCGCTCCAGTACCACCGGGTCGGCCTGTGCCACCTGCTGCCCGCCGCGGAACGACAGCATCAGTCCTTTCTCGAAAGCGACCGGTTCGAAGTGCAGGCGCAGCCGCGCGAACAGGTCTTTCATCGGCACCGGCGAAGGCAGGATTTCGACCCCGCCGGTGTCGATGCGCGTGATGTCCAGCAGTTCGCCGAACAGCCCCTCCAGTGCGTCGACCGATTCGTTGATGCTGTTGACCAGTGAAGCCACCTCCGGGTCGTGGCTGCGCTGGCGCAGCGCTTCGGCAAACAGGCCCATCGCATGCAGCGGCTGGCGCAGGTCGTGGCTGGCGGCGGCGAAGAACTGGGTCTTGGCGCGGTTGGCGGCTTCGGCGGTGCGGCGGGCTTCGTCGGCCAACCCCATCTCGGCCCGCAGGCGCCCGGCCAGCTCGTCGGTGCGCGCCTTCAGCGTGATGGCCTGCCCGAGCGCTCCGCCGTAGGTGCGCGCCATCAGCACGGTGATGCAAAACAGCAGCGACAGGATCAGCGCCAGTTGCAGGTTCCAGGGGTGACTGGCGTCGGTGGCGATGCGCACGATGGTGGGCATCAACACCAGGCTGATGAAACACACGAACACCACCGCCTGCGTCGCCAGCAACTGCACCGAGCCCAGACAGTAGGTGTAGACGATCAGGATCAGCGCCACGCTGTGGTAAGTGCTGCCCAGACCCCAGAACAGCCACACCGCCACGCCCCACATGGTGCCCTGCAGCAGCACCAGCACGGTCCAGCTGCGGCGCCACTGTCGCAGCGTGGCGGTGTTGGCATGGCGGCGGCGCTTGAAGCGCAGCCAGTGCAGCAGCCGCAGCAACCACAGCAGGACCCCGGCGGCGAGCCAGGCGCGCAGCTGCAGCGGTGCGGCCAGCGGCCAGAAGATGCTGCCCATCAGTACCAGGCCGATGGCATTGCCGGTCAGCGAGGCTGGCGTCTGTACATAGAGCGCGCGGATGTGGTCGACCGAACGGTCGGCTGCTTCCAGCGGTGGATAGCCGCTGTCGATAGCGGCCAGGGCAGGCGGCGTCGCGGCGCTCACCTTATTACGATGGCTGGCGCGGATTGAAGACGATGACCTGGCCTTGCGTCATCTGGCTCACGGCCAGCACCGCCTGGGTGCGCGAATTGACGCCCAGCGCGCGCAGCACCGCCGCCACGTGGTCCTTGATGGTTTCGACCGACAGGTTCATCTCGCGCGCGATCAGCTTGTTGGGCAGGCCCTTGAGCAGCAACGACAGCACCTCGGTCTGGCGCGGCGTGAGCCCTACATCGGCCAGCGACGTGACCCGCTGGTGCGCTTCGGGCTTCGCCGCATCACCGAGCGGCGTGCCCTCGGCAAAGCCGCCATCGGCCGGCCGCATCACACCGGGTACGGTGTCACCAGCCGTCACCGGCACCAGCTTGCCGTCGTCGCCCCGGGTGAAGTCGAGGCCGAGCATCGAAGGCGGCACGTACATCGACCCCGTCATCACCATGTGCAGCGCCTTGTTCAGCTCACCATGTGAAGACCGCTTCGGCACGAAGCCCATGGCCCCGCTGTCGATGGCGCGGATCACGTCGCTGGCACGGTCGGAAGCCGATACCACCACCACCGGAATCGCCGGATAGGCCGTGCGGAATTCCACCAGCACCTCGAAGCCATCGGCGTCGCCGAGCGCCAGGTCGAGCAGCACCAGGTCGAAGCTGTCGTCGTTGCGCAGTGCGGCGCGGGCCGCTTCGGCACTGGCCACCCCCACCACCGAGGTGGCGGCACCGATGCGCTGCACCACGCTTTCCAGCGCCGACAGCACCAGCGGATGATCGTCGACCAGCAGCACTTTCATGTTCAGACCTCAGGTAAATCGACGTGAAACGGCTTCGGCCACGCAGGCCGGCTTGACCGCGCCGTGGAGTTCGATGGTGGCTTCGGTGACGAGTTGGGCCCCACCTTCGAGCGGCTCGAAGCCGATCAAGCGGAAGCGCCCACGGATGCGGCTGCCGACCACCACCGGCGCCATGAAACGCACCCGGTTCAGGCCGTAGTTGATGCCCATGCGCACATCGCCGATGGCGAAGGCTTGCTCGAACAGCAGCGGCAGCAGGCTGAGCGTGAGGAAGCCATGTGCGATCGTGGCACCGAATGGACCGGCCGCTGCGCGTTGGGGGTCGACGTGGATCCATTGGTGGTCGCCAGTGGCCTCGGCGAAGCGGTCGATGCGGTCCTGCTCGACGGTGAGCCAGCCGCTACAACCGATCTCGGCGCCGACCAGCGCCTGCAACTGACTCAGCTGGGCGTACCGGGTCGGAGCGATCGGGCCGTCTGGGTTCATCGCAAGCTCCATTGCAAGAGAGGCTGCCATTGTTCGAGGTCGCGCTGAACGCGGCCGGGCGCCACGTCCCATAAAGTCAGTCCGCGCGCGGCGAGCTGTACGTAATTCTGGGTGTCGCGCAGCCAGGCCACCACCGGCACGGTCAGCGTGTCCAGATAGTGGTGCAGTTGCTCGTTGGCGCGGGTGTGTTCACGCACCCGCATGCCGACCAGTCCGAGCTGCAGGTCGGAACCCCGGGGTTGGGCCCGCACCGCCTGGACAAAGTCATGCGTGGCCTGAATGTCGAACAAGCTCGGCTGCAGCGGGATCAGCATGCGGTCGGCGATGCGCAGCACCGCGTCGAGCCGTTTGCCGTGCAGGCCGGCGGGGGTGTCCAGCACCACGTGGGTCATGCCTTTGGGCGGCTTGACAACGGCATCGCGGCGCACTTCCCAGCCGTGGATCAGCGGCAGGGTGCCAGCGCTTTGGTGTTCGCGCGAAGCCAGCCACCCGCGCGACGACTGCTGGCGGTCGATGTCGCCCAGCATCACGCTGCGGCCGGCCGCGGCCAGCGCGCCGGCCAGGTTGGTTGCCAGCGTGCTCTTGCCGACGCCGCCCTTGGGATTGGCGACCACGATCACGGGCATCGTTTCCTCCACGGCTTGTGCCGGTCTCTGCGGCTTTGTCGGGTATGGTAGCCGCCGCCTGGCGCCCTGCCTTTATGGGCAACCCGGCGCAGACTGCAAGCCCGACTTCCCATCGGCCAGCCACTATCCAATCGCCGCGCTCCGACGCACCGCATGGCCGACATCGTTGTCATCACCGCCCATCCGCAGCTCGACCATTCGCGTGTCACGCGGGCCCTGATGCATGCCGCCGCCAGCGCCGATCGAACGCCCGGCGCCAGCCGGATTGACGTGCGCGACCTGTACGCGCTCTACCCGGACTTCGATATCGACACAGCCCAGGAGCAAGCGGCTCTGCGCGACGCCCGGCTCGTGGTCTGGCTGCAGCCGATTCACTGGTACTCGATGACCCCGCTGCTGAAGCTCTGGCTCGACGAGGTGTTCACGTTCGGCTGGGCTTACGGGCCGGGCGGCCGGGCGCTGGCGGGCAAAGACCTGTGGCTGGTGGCTTCGACCGGCGGGCCACAGGACTCCTACCGCCCCGACGGCTACAACCGCTATTTCTTCGACGCCTACCTGCACCCCTATGAGCAGACGGCGGCACTGGTGGGCATGCGCTGGTTGCCGCCGTTGATGCTGCACGGTGCGCACCGCATCACCGATGCAGAGATCGCCGCGCATGCCGCCCTGTTCACCGAACGCTTGCTGAGCTGGCCGGACTGGCCCGAGATTGCGCAGATGGAACCCGGGCCCGATTGCAACGTGCCCGCCGACGCGCGCCCGGTGAGCAGCGACTGAGCGCAGCATGGAGCACAACGCCATCTGGCTGCAGTTCAGCCTGATCTACCTTGGTGCCGCAGTGCTGGCGGTG
>JALYUN010000249.1 GCA_030853725.1 Pseudomonadota bacterium
GCGCACCTTCGCTGGCGGCTTCTCGGCACGGGGCGCGGCCTGGGCTTCGTAGTCGACGCTGTGCAGCAGGTCGCCTTTCCTGGCGGGGGGTTTGGGCAGGGGCATGGGTTCGAACAGTCCTTGAAAACGAAAAAGCCGCACAGTCGTCTGTGCGGCTTGATTAAGGCAGGTCGGATCGCAAAAGCATCGATGCGCAGCACACGCGCGCTGTACCGATCAAGCGGCTTTCTTCAGCGCCTTCACGGCTTTCAAAACTTCGTCGACATGGCCCGCGACCTTGATGCCGCGCCATTCGGCTCGCATCACGCCTTCGGCGTCGATCAGGAAGGTGCTGCGCTCGATGCCCTTTACCTTCTTGCCGTACATGATCTTGTTCTTTACCACGCCGAACATGTGGCAGAGCTTCTCTTCGGTGTCGGCAATCAACTCGAACGGAAGTTCCAGGTTCTGCTTGAACTTGTCGTGCGAAACCATGTTGTCGCGTGAAACGCCGAAGACGACAGCCCCGGCCTTGATGAATTCGCTGTGTTGGTCGCGGAACTGCATGGCTTCCGTGGTGCAACCGGGGGTGTTGTCTTTCGGGTAGAAATACAGCACCACCGCATGCCCCAGATACGACTGCGGCGTGAACTTCACGCCGCCCGTGGCGATGGCTTCGAATTCCGGTAGGGCTTTATTGATGACAGGCGTCATGGATGCTTTCTCGCACTGCGCTTGTGCAGCAAGGTCATGCAGCAAGGTCGTGCCGCAAGGTCGACGGTCTCGAAAGTCGTGATCGGTTGCCGGAACTTTCAAAGTTCGTGGTGCAACCAACCCAACCGCAAATTATAAAGTCACCCGCCGGCCTCGGAATGAGGGGTCGGCTCGATCAGCAGTGCGGCCAGCACCCGGCGGCCCTCGCTGGCCAGCACGTTGTAGGTGCGGCAGGCGGCCCCGGTGTCCATCGTCTCCACGCCAATGCGCTCGGCCATCAGGCGCGCCATCAGCGCCGGTGGGGCAAAGCGCAGCCGCTCGCCACTGCCGAAAACCACCACCTCGGGCTGCAACGCAGCGATGGCGTCGAAATGGCTGGCCTTCAGGTCGTCGAAGCGCGCAACCGCCCAGTCGACGACCGTTCCGCGCCAGGGCACCAACACGCTGGTATCGAACACGGCGTTGCCGACCCAAACCCGGCCAGGCTCGTGGCGCGAGACGACGTTGGCGTCTTTGGGCGTGTCCGGTTCGAATTTCATCCTGAGATAATTCTAGGTTGCAGGCCCCGCGGAGACCGCTCTTGAAGTCCGATTTGAAGGTGGTGGCCAAATCGGCCAAGCTCGCCAACGTGGCTTATGACATCCGCGGGCCGGTGCTCGACAAGGCGCGGCAGATGGAGGACGAGGGCCAGCAGATCATCAAGCTGAACATCGGCAATGTGGCCGCCTTCGGGCTGGAGCCACCCGAAGAAATCGTCCAGGACATGATCCGCAACCTGCCGCATGCCGCCGGTTACACCGACAGCAAGGGCCTGTTCGCACCGCGCAAGGCGGTGGTCCATTACACGCAGGAGCAGGGAGTGCGCGGCGTTCAGGTAGACGACGTCTACCTCGGCAACGGCGCCTCGGAGCTGATCCAGATGGCAATGAGCGCGCTGCTGAACGACGGCGACGAGATGCTGATCCCGACGCCCGACTTCCCTCTCTACACCGCGGTGGTGGGCCTTTCCGGCGGCGTGCCGGTGCATTACGTCTGCGACGAACAGGCCGGCTGGCTGCCCGACGCTGACGACATCGTCCAGAAGATTACGCCGCGCACCCGCGGCATCATCGTTTGCAACCCGAACAACCCGACCGGCGCGCTGTACCCGCCCGCGCTGTTGCTGCAGATCCTGGAAATCGCGCGGCAGCACCAGTTGGTGGTGTTTGCAGACGAGATTTACGACAAGACGCTGTACGACGGTGAAACCCACACCAGCCTGGCCTCGTTGGCCGACGACGTGCTGGTGATCACCTTCAACGGCTTGTCGAAGAACTACCGCGCCTGCGGCTACCGCGCCGGGTGGATGGTGGTGTCGGGTGAGAAACGCCATGCCCGCGACTACATCGAAGGCCTGAACATGCTGGCTTCGCTGCGGCTGTGTTCGAACACGCCGGGGCAGTTGGCGATTCAAACCGCCCTCGGCGGCTATCAGAGCATCAAGGACCTGGTGGCGCCGGGTGGGCGGCTGTGCAAGCAGCGCGATCTGGCTTATGACCTCTTGACGCAGATTCCTGGTGTCAGCGTGGTCAAGCCGAAAGCCGCGCTGTACATGTTTCCGCGGCTCGACCCGAAGCTGTACCCGATCGCAGACGACCAGCGTTTCGCCTACGAATTGCTGGCCGAAGAAAAAGTGCTGATCGTCCAGGGCACCGGCTTTAACTGGCCGGCCCACGACCACTTCCGGCTGGTGTTTCTGCCGAATGTGGACGACCTGAGCGAAGCGGTGACGCGGATCGAACGCTTCTTGTCGAACTACCGCAAGCGGCATTCCGCATGAAGCCGATTCAGGTCGGCCTGATCGGCTTCGGCACCGTGGGTCTGGGCACCTGGCAGGTGCTGCAGCGCAATCAGCAAGAGATTCGCCGCCGCGCGGGCCGCGGGATCGAGGTTGCGATGGTCTGCCGCCGCAATGTGGCGCTGGCGCAGCGCGAAATCGGCGCCGCCGCCGAACACGTGCGCGTGGTGGCCGACCCGCACGCGGTCGTTGCCGACCCTGCGATCGACATCGTGGTCGAGTTGATCGGTGGCGTCGACACGGCGCGTACGCTGGTGTTGCAAGCCATTGCCGCCGGCAAGCACGTGGTCACCGCCAACAAGGCGCTGTTGGCGGTGCACGGCACGGAGATCTTCGCCGCTGCGCGTGCGCGCGGCGTGATGGTGGCTTTCGAAGCCGCCATTGCAGGCGGGGTGCCGATCGTCAAGGCGTTGCGTGAGGGCTTGAGCGCCAACCGCATCGAATGGGTCGCCGGCATCATCAACGGCACCACCAATTTCATTCTGTCGGAGATGCGCGGCAAGGGGCTCGACTTCGCCACCGTGCTAGCCGAAGCGCAGCGCCTGGGCTATGCCGAAAGCGACCCCACTTTCGACATCGAAGGCGTCGACGCAGCGCACAAGGCCACGCTCATCAGCGCCATCGCTTTCGGTGTGCCGGTGCAGTTCGGGCGGGCTTATGTCGAAGGCATTACGGCATTGCAAGCGAAGGACATTCGCTATGCCGAGCAACTGGGCTACCGAATCAAGCTGCTGGGGATCACCAAGCGGCGCAACGATTTGCAAACCGCCGCGAATCCGGCGGGGGGCATCGAGCTGCGTGTGCACCCGACGCTGGTTCCGACGTCACGCCTGATTGCCAATGTCGAAGGCGCGATGAACGCCGTGCTGGTGCATGGTGACGCCGTCGGCGCAACGCTGTACTACGGCAAAGGTGCGGGTGCCGAGCCCACCGCCAGCGCCGTGGTCGCCGACCTGATCGAAGTGACGCGGCTGCACACCGCCGACCCGGACCACCGCGTGCCGCACTTGGCGTTTCAGCCGGGCGAATTGCAGGACACGCCGATCCTGAAGATCGACGACGTGGTGACTGCGTTCTATCTGCGGCTGCAGGTGGCTGACCAAACGGGCGTGCTGGCGCGCATCACCGGCATCCTGGCCGAAGCCAACATCTCGATCGACGCGGTGCTGCAGCGCAAGAGCGCCGAAGGCGAGGGTTCCACCGATCTCGTGATCTTGACCCACGACACCGTCGAGGGCCGCATGAACCGTGCGCTGTCGCAGATGCAGGCGCTGCCGACGGTGCTGGCGCCGATCGTGCGCATTCGCAAGGAAGAATTGAGTTGAAAAAGCGCACGGCCGCTCCGAATCTTTTTGATCCCCCTCCGGGGGGCGACGGCGCAGCCGTCTTGGGGGCAAGATGAACTACTTGAGCACCCGCGGCGACAGCACGCCGCGCCGCTTTTGCGAGATCCTGCTGGAAGGCCTGGCACCCGACGGTGGCTTGTATCTGCCTGCGACCTATCCGCAGATCGATGGCAGCACGCTCGAGCGCTGGCGTGGTCTGGCCTACGACGAACTCGCATTCGAGATTCTGTCGCTATACATCGACGACATTCCGGCTGCCGACTTGCGCAGCTTGTGCCGCACCACCTATACCGAGGCGATCTTCGGCACGATGGCCATCACGCCGCTCACCGAGCTCGAAGGCGGCCTGATGTTGCAGGGCTTGTCCAACGGCCCGACGCTCGCCTTCAAAGACATGGCCATGCAGTTGCTGGGCAACTTGTTCGAGTACGAACTGGCACGCCGCGGTGAAACGCTCAACATCCTGGGGGCCACGTCGGGCGACACCGGCAGCGCGGCCGAGTACGCCATGCGCGGCAAGCGCGGCATTCGTGTGTTCATGCTCAGCCCGCAAGGCCGGATGAGCCCGTTCCAGCAGGCGCAGATGTTCAGTCTGCAAGACGAAAACATCCACAACCTGACGGTCGCGGGCGTGTTCGACGACTGTCAGGACCTGGTCAAAGCGGTCAGCAGCGACTTGCCGTTCAAGCGCCGCTTGCGCATCGGTACCGTCAATTCGATCAACTGGGCGCGGATGCTGGCGCAGGTGGTGTACTACTTTCGCGGCTATCTGGCGGCCACGCGTGGCAACGATGAACGTGTCAGTTTCGCGGTGCCTTCTGGCAACTTCGGGAATGTCTGTGCCGGCCACGTGGCGCGGATGATGGGTCTGCCGATCGACCGGCTGGTGGTGGCCACGAACGAGAACGACGTGCTCGACGAATTCTTTCGCACCGGCACCTACCGTGTGCGCAGCAGCGCCGAGACGCACGAGACCTCGAGCCCTTCGATGGACATCAGCAAGGCCAGCAATTTCGAGCGCTTCGTGTTCGATTTGCTGGAACGCGACGGTGAACGTTGTGCCGCGCTGTTCGGGCCAGCGCTTGCGAAGAACGGCGGCTTCACGCTGAACCCTGCCGAGTTCGCGCGCCTTACGGATTTCGGCTTTGTTTCCGGCCGCAGCAGCCACGCTGACCGGCTCGCGACGATCCACCAGACCTGGCAACAACACGGTGTGTTGATCGACCCCCACACCGCGGACGGTCTGAAGGTGGCGCACGAACAGCTGCAACCGGGCGTGCAGATGATCGTGCTGGAAACCGCGTTGCCCGTGAAGTTTTCGCAGACGATCGTCGAGGCCATCGGCATCGAGCCACCGCGGCCCGTTGCCATGGACGGCATCGAATCGTTGCCGCGGCGGTCACAGGCCATTGCCGCCGATGTGGCTGCGTTGAAGCGCCTGATCGAGGAGCAAGCCGCATGAAGGACAGCCGCCCGCTGCTGCCGTTGGACGACGCACTGGCGCGGCTGGTGGCCGGCAGCGCGCCCTACTGTTTGCGCGAGCAGGAGTCGGTCGACACTTTCGACGCACTCGGTCGCGTGTTGGCACAGGCAGTGTGTTCGACGATCGACGTGCCGCCCGAGGACAACACCTCGATGGACGGCTACGCCCTGCGCGCAGCCGACGTGAGGGCGGCCGGTGCGTTGCTGCCGGTGGCGCAGCGCATTCCCGCAGGCCATGTCGGCCAGCCCCTGCAAACCGGCACTGCGGCGCGCATCTTCACCGGCGGGCAAGTGCCGCCCGGGGCCGACGCGGTGGTGATGCAGGAGCAATGCGAGGCGGTCGAGTTCGACGCTGCGTTCGGGGCGGTTCGCGTCAACACGGTGCCGCAGCAAGGGCAGTGGATTCGCCGCCGCGGCGAAGACGTGGCATGTGACGCCGTGGTGCTGGCGGCGGGGCAGCGCTTGTCGCCACAAGCGCTCGGCATGGCGGCGTCGGTGGGCGCGGGCCGGTTGACCGTGCTGCGGCGCCCGCGGGTGGCGGTGTTTTCCACTGGCGACGAATTGATGATGCCCGGCGAGCCCCTGCGCCCCGGCGCCATCTACAACTCCAACCGCTACACCTTGCGCGCCTTGCTGCAAGCGGCGGGTTGCGAAGTCGACGACCTGGGCATCATCGGCGACACGCTGGAAGCCACCCGCGCCGCGCTGCGCCGGGCCGCGGCCCGCAACGACTTGATCGTCACCTGCGGTGGCGTTTCGGTCGGTGACGAGGACCATCTGAAGCCGGCGGCCGAGGCCGAAGGCAGCCTGGAACATTGGCAGATCGCGATCAAGCCGGGCAAGCCGCTGGCCTTCGGGCGCATCCGGCGTGAGGCCGGTGGCGAAGCCCTGCTGGTGGGGCTGCCGGGCAACCCGGTTTCGGCCTTCGTGACCCACTTGCTGGCGGTCAGCACCGTGCTGCGAGTCTTGCAGGGTATGGACCCGGCGCTGCCGGTGGGGCTTCCGATGCGGGCCGATTTCGAATGGAGCAAGCCCGACCGGCGCCGCGAGTTCCTGCGGGTGCGCATCAATGCCGAGGGCGGGCTGGTGGCGTTTCCGAACCAGAGTTCCGGCGTGCTGACGAGCACCGTCTGGGCCGACGGCCTGCTCGACAACCCGGCTGGCCAGACCATTGCCTGCGGCGACACGGTGCGCTTCCTGCCGCTTGCCGAACTGGTGTCGCGGTGAATCCGGCGCAACGGATGAAGATTCATGTGCGCTACTTCGCTGCGTTGCGCGAGGCGCTGGGCGCTTCGGAAACGGTAGAGCTTGCAGCCGGCGCCACGCTGGGCACGTTGCGCGATGCGTTGCTGGCGCGCGGGGGCGCGCACGCGGAACTGTTGGCGCGGCATCGTGCGATGCGCGCGGCGGTGCAGCAGGTGATGGCCGATGAAACCGTCGAGCTCACCGAAGGCGCCGAGGTTGCTTTCTTCCCGCCGGTGACGGGCGGCTGAAGCATGGCCTTCAGCCGCGTCAGCGTTCAGACCGACGACTTCGACCTGAGCCGTGAAGTCGCAGCGCTGCGGGCGGCCGACGGCGGCGTCGGCGCCGTCGTGAGCTTCGTCGGCACGGTGCGGGATCGCCAAGGCGCCGAGATCAGCGGCATCAGCGCACTGGAACTCGAGCACTACCCCGGCATGACCGAAGCCTCGATCGAAGCCATGATCGACGCGGCCCAGTGCCGCTTCGACATTCGCGCTGCGCGCATCGTGCACCGCGTCGGCGTGTTGGCACCGCTGGAGCAGATCGTGCTGGTGGCAGTCACCTCGGCCCACCGTGGCCAGGCCTTTCAGGCGTGCGAGTTCCTGATGGATTACCTGAAGACCCAGGCGCCGTTCTGGAAGAAAGAAACCACGCCGGCCGGTGCGCAGTGGGTCGATGCGCGTGTGGCCGACGACGACGCGCTGGCGCGGTGGGGCATCCGGGTGACGAATGTCAAGTAGGGCGGGCCTGCCGGCGATCGACGTGTTGCAACTGCGGCGAGCGCTGGGCCGCTTCGCGACCGGCGTCACCATCGTCACCTGTCTCGACGCACGGGGCATCTCGATCGGGCTGACAGTCAACTCCTTCAATGCCCTCTCGCTGGACCCGCCGCTGGTGTTGTGGTCGCTGCGCGAGCACAGTCCCAGCGTGGTGGCTTTCGCAGGGGCGGTCCACTTCGCCGTCAACGTGCTGGCCGAAAGCCAGTTGGAGATCTCGCGCCGCTTCGCTTCGCGGGTGGTCGAGAAGTTCAATCATGGCGTCTGGGCGCCAGGGATCACAGGCGTGCCGGTGCTGGCGGGCGCGGTGGCGGTGTTCGAATGCGAGAACACGTCGCAGCAGAACGTCGGCGACCATCACCTGTACTTCGGCCATGTGCTGGCCTGCCGGGAAACGACCGCGGCGCCATTGCTGTACCAGGCCGGGCACTACCGGCGGCTCGGTGGCGCGCTTTGATGTTTGATGCTTGATGCGCTAACATCGCTGGATGCGCACCACGCTCGACATCGCCGACGACGTTCTGTACGCCGCCAAGGAACTGGCGCGCACCGAGCGCAGCTCGCTGGGCGCGGTGCTGAGTCGCCTGGCGCGTCAATCGTTGACCCGCCCGGCCGCCGAGCCGGCACAGGGCGACACGGCCGCCCGATTGGCCCGCTTCGGCATCCAGGCGCTGCCGCACCGAGGCGGTGTCGTGACCGACGAACTGGTCAATCGCATCCGCGAAGAAGAAGGCATCTGAACGTAGCCAGGGCCCGGAATGCGTGCCCTGCTCGATGTCAACGCCCTGATCGCGCTGCACGACCCGCAGCATATCCATCACGAATGGATCCTGCAGTGGTTCGAACGTGAAGACGTGAGCGAATGGGCCAGTTGCCCGTTGACGCAGAACGGCTGCCTGCGCGTGATGTGTCAGCCGTCGTACACGAACCCGTGGACCTTCTCTGAACTGGCGCCGGTGTTGGCTGCCTCCGTGCGCAGCAAGCAACATCGTTTCTGGCCAGACGACTTGAGTCTGCTTGACCAGGGCCTGCTGCGCCAAGACCGCATTCACGGGCATCGCCAATTGACCGACATCTACCTGCTGATGCTGGCCGTCAAGCACGGCGGGCGGCTCGTGACCATGGATGCGGGCATTGCGCTTGCCGCGGTGGTTGGAGCGCAGGCGCGACACTTGGTGCGCCTGCAACGATCTTGATTTCCCGGCCGCGGCGCCCATCTGATTCACCATCCGCAGGAGCCCAAATACATGCGAGCCGACAAACTCACCACCGCATTCCAGCAAGCGCTGGGTGACGCGCAAAGCGCGGCCGTGGCGCGCGACAACCCGTACATCGAACCCGCCCACGTCCTGGCGGCCATGCTGGCGCAGCCCGATGGCCCGAAAGCGTTGTTGGACCGCGCGGGTGCCAAGACCGCGGCTTTGTCGACCGCGATGGAAACCGCCATCCGCAAATTGCCGCAGGTTCAGGGCAGCGGGCAGATGGTGCAGCCCGGGCGCGACCTGCTTCAACTGCTGCAGGCAGCCGACAAAGAAGCAGGCAAACGCGGCGACCAGTTCATTGCCAGCGAGATGTTTTTGCTCGCGTTGGCCGACGCCAAGACCGATATCGGCGGCATCGTCCGCGGCCACGGCCTGAACCGCAAGGCGCTGGAAGCCGCAGTGGAAGCGGTACGCGGCGGGCAGAAAGTCGACTCGGCCGACGCCGAAGGCCAGCGTGAGGCGCTGAAGAAGTACACGCTGGACCTGACCGAGCGCGCCCGGCAGAACAAGCTCGACCCGGTCATCGGCCGCGACGACGAGATTCGCCGCGCGATCCAGGTGCTTCAGCGCCGTAGCAAAAACAACCCGGTACTGATCGGCGAGCCTGGCGTGGGCAAGACCGCCATCGTCGAAGGACTGGCGCAGCGCATTGTCAATGGCGAAGTGCCCGAAAGTCTCAAGAACAAGCGCGTGCTGGTGCTGGACATGGCGGGCCTGTTGGCCGGGGCCAAGTTCCGCGGCGAATTCGAAGAGCGATTGAAATCGGTGCTGAAGGAAGTCGCGGCCGACGAAGGCCGCATCATCCTGTTCATCGACGAGTTGCACACCATGGTCGGTGCGGGCAAAGCCGAAGGCGCGATCGATGCCGGCAACATGCTGAAGCCGGCGCTGGCGCGCGGCGAGTTGCATTGCATCGGCGCGACCACCTTGGCCGAGTACCGCAAATACGTCGAGAAAGACGCCGCGCTCGAGCGCCGCTTTCAGAAGGTGCTGGTGGACGAGCCCAGCGTCGAAGCCACGGTGGCGATCCTGCGCGGCCTGCAAGAGAAGTACGAGGTCCACCATGGCGTCGAGATCACCGACCCCGCGATCGTCGCCGCGGCCGAACTCAGCCACCGCTACATCACCGATCGTTTCCTGCCTGACAAGGCGATCGACCTGATCGACGAGGCCGCAGCCAAGATCAAGATCGAGATGGACAGCAAGCCCGAGGCGATGGACCGCCTCGACCGGCGGCTGATCCAGTTGAAAATCGAACGTGAAGCCGTGCGCAAGGAGAAGGACGAAGCGTCGGTCAAGCGCTTTGAGCTGATCGAAGAAGAGATGGAGCGGCTGCAGCGCGAATACGAAGACCTGGACGAAGTCTGGAAGAACGAGAAGGCCGCTGCACAGGGCAGCGAAGAACTTCTGGCCGAGCGCGACAAGCTGCGCGTCCAGATCGACGAGCTCACCCGCAAGGGCGACTTCGACAAGGTCGCCGAATTGCAATACGGCCGCCTGCCGCAGGTCGAGAAGCAGTTGAAGGAAGCGCAAACCCGCGAAACAGACAAGAAGGAAGCTGGCCGCCCGCTGCTGCTGCGCACGATGGTCGGCGCCGAAGAGATCGCCGAAGTGGTGGCGCGCGCCACCGGCATTCCGGTCGCGAAACTAATGCAAGGCGAACGCGACAAGCTGCTGCAGATGGAAGCCAAGCTGCACGAGCGCGTGGTGGGGCAAGACGAGGCGATCGAAGTCGTGGCCGATGCCATCCGGCGTTCTCGCGCTGGCTTGTCCGACCCGAACCGGCCGCTCGGCAGCTTCCTGTTCCTGGGCCCCACAGGGGTCGGCAAGACCGAACTGTGCAAGGCCCTGGCGGGCTTCCTGTTCGACAGCGAGGACCACATGATCCGGGTCGATATGTCGGAATACATGGAGAAGCATTCGGTCAGCCGCCTGATCGGCGCACCGCCGGGCTATGTGGGCTATGACGAAGGTGGGGCGCTGACCGAAGCGGTGCGCCGCAAGCCCTACAGCGTGCTGTTGCTGGACGAAGTCGAGAAAGCGCACCCTGACGTCTTCAACGTGCTGCTTCAGGTGCTGGACGACGGCCGCCTGACCGACGGCC
>JALYUN010000247.1 GCA_030853725.1 Pseudomonadota bacterium
TCGTTTGGGTGTTCATGAGGTCGGTTCCTCTTGCTAGTCACGCGCCAAGACACATGTCGCGTTGCATGAAAAAAAGCGGGCGCTCCGAAGAAGCGCCCGCCCGGTCAGTGCGCCACGCTTCCCGGTAGGGCCGGCGGCGAGGTTCAGAACGAGGTCCGAACCCCTACGTAGTACCGACGGCCGATGGCGTCATAGGTGCCGGCGTCGGTCTCGGTGCCGGTCGAGTCGCCCGGCAGGCCCGTGATGATCGGCGGCGGATTGATGTTGAAGGCATTGTCGATACCGGCGTACAGACGCACCTTCTTCCAGTCGTAGGTGAATTGGAAGTCGCTGTAGAGCTTTGAGCCGACCTTGATCGAATCCCGCGGCAGCGGGTCGTTGAAGGCCGTGGCCAGGAACTGGTCGTCCAGCGACGACTTGCCGATGAAGGTGTTCTGCATCGTGATGCCGAAGCCCTGGATGTTGTAGCCCAGGGTCAGCACGGCGCGGTCTCTGGCAGCACCCACTTCGCCGGCAAAGTAGTCTTTGGCTGAGCCCGGCAGCGGAATCGTGTAGCCGTCGATCAGCCGCGTGTAGGCCAACTTGCCGAGGAAGTTGCCCGGGCCGACCTTGCCCGCATAGCTGGCTGTCAAGTCGACACCGCGGGTTGCGAGCGAGCCGCTGTTGGTCTGAGCCGAGTCGACATACGAAATCGAGCCTGCACTGTTGGCACCTACCTGGTTCGGGCGGCGCGTGATGAACTGGCAGAGCGAGGCGTCACCGCTGTAGCACTGCTGCAAGATGAACGCACGCGGCGTGGAGACGATGGCGTCGGCGATCTTGATGTCGAAGTAGTCCACCGTGAATGCAGCGCCGCGCATCATCGAAGGCGTGAACACCAGGCCCGCTGTGTACGACCTGCCGACTTCTTGCTTGAGGTTTTTGTTGCCGCGGTTGTAGCCGCTGATGCCCTGCTGGTCGGCCTGAGTCAGCGTGAAGGCACCGTTAGCGGCGATGTTGGCGTTGACGCCCGGCGCGGAGCGGCAAGCAACCGACACCGCCGACGACGAAGTCGCCGTCACGCCGACGCAAGGGTCGGAGATACCGGTGGGGAAGGTCTGCTGCGGCGGATCGAACAGCTCGCTGATGTTCGGCGCCCGGGTCGACTGTGCACCGGTCAGGCGCAGCTTGACGTCGTTGATCGGCGCCCACTCCAGGCCGAGGTTCCAACTGTTGGTGCTGCCCACGGTCGAGTAGTCCGAAGCACGGGCTGCCGCGGTCAATGCCAGTGATTTCACCGCCGGCAGGTCCTTCAGCAACGGCACCTTGACTTCGGCGTAGAACTCCTTGACGTTGAATTCGCCGATGGTCGACGGCGCCGCGTTGCCCGCGTTCAGGCCGGCCTGGGTCAGCGCGTCGAATTCACTGCGCGAGGTTTCCTTGCGGTATTCGAAGCCCACCGCCACACCCAGCGGGCCCGCCGGCATCTTCAGCACTTCACCGCTGATGTTGCCACCAACCAGGCGCTGCGTGATCGATGTCGACAGGCTCGAAGGCGCAGCCACATAGGCTGCGGCCGCCGGGCTGATCTTGTTGGCGCCGAAAATGTTAAGCGGTACGCAACCCTGCTCACGAGCGGTCGCGTCGCGGCAGATCGGCGTGCCATCGGGGCCGGGAATGGCTTCGAGTGCATTGCGGAAGCTGGCTACGTTGACTTGACCGGTGCCGGTCTGCGATTCGCCGGTGGACCCGTAGCCCACGTACAAGTCGTAGTCGAACTTCTTGAAGATCGAGCCTTGCAGGCCCGTGACTAGACGGTAGGTGTTGCGCTCTGCACGGCTGGTTCGATCGCCGATGTCGGACAGGCGCCGGGTGAAGCTGTACTGCCGGGCACCGTCGCCGTCGCGCACGCCGCCGAGCTGGTTGTACAGGGCGTCGGGAATCAGCGGGTTACGGACGAGCACCCCGTTGACCAGCGTCTCAGCCGGAACGTTGTCGTTGACCGGATAGATGCTGGACGAGGCCAACGGGAAAGGCTCGAGCCTCGCCTTGGCTCTGGACAGCGCGAAGGTACCTTCCATGAAGACGCTGGTGTCGTCGTTCAGGTTGTAATAGCCCTTGGTGGCGAACAGGTAGCGCTCGAGCGGCACCGCGATCGTCCTTGCTTCAGACCGGTTGTAGCCGGTGGCACCGACGCCATCACCAGCCGGGCCGTTGGTCGAGAACGGAATCACGTTGCCGTTGGCATCGAAGGTACGCGAGGCGGTGTTCTTACCCGGATTCAGGAAGAACCGGCCCTGCGGCGCGAAACTGGAATAGAAAGGCCGCGTCGCTTTGAACGCGTCGGCCGGATCGCCGGTAACGAAGGCACCAGTGGAAGCCTGGTCGACCGCGGACCGGTCACGATTCGACGAATAGACCGCACCCTGGTTGGTGTAGGACAGGTGCGTCATGAGGTTGCCCTTGCCATTGCCGGAGTTCACACCCCAGGTCAGGCTGGCAGTAGAGGTCTTGTCGTCGCTCTTGTCGCTCTGGCCGGTGCGGAGATTCATCTCCAGGCCTTCGAAATTGCGTTTGTAGATGATGTTGACCACGCCGGCCACGGCGTCGGAGCCGTAGGTGGACGAAGCGCCACCCGTCAAAAGGTCGACGCGTTCGATGAATTCCGTCGGGATCGAGTTCAAGTCGACAGCCGAGTCACCCGGTACCCCGGAAACGAAGCGGCGGCCATTGACCAGCACCAGCGTGCGAGCCGTGCCCAGGTTGCGCAGGTCGACCGTAGCAACACCCGAGCCGGTGGTGTTGAAGTTGGAGTTGGTGCGGCTGATGGCGGGCGTGCCCAAAGTCGGGTTCTTCAGAAGCAGTTCCTGGATGTTGACCGCGCCCGAGGCTTGGATCTCTTCGACGCTGACCGTCTGAAGCGGCGAAGGCGAATCGGCATTGAGGCTCTTGATGCGCGAGCCAGTGATTTCGATGCGTTCAGCGGTTTGGGCAGTGGCGGGCAGCGCCGCGGCCATCAACACGCCACCGAGCGCGATCAGCGCTGCGCTGCAGACCTGGGTTTTCTTGAACATGGAACCGATCTCCTGGATGGACGAAACTCGAACGCTGAGTCGACCGGCTTTGCCGGTCTGGTGTCAGCCCCGGACCGCGTGACGGGCGGTCTTGTTGAAGCTGCAAATTGTTAGCGCGGCCAGGCGTCCGGCAAGCTCGGGATCGCCCTTGGTGTCGTTGAAGTGCGACACTTTTCTTCACGTTCGGCAACGCACCAGACCCGACGCGTTCGCGGCAACGGCGCCTTGGCTTTTCGGTGCGGCAATACTTGCCTTTCAGTCCAGTCGGCCGTCGAGCCGGTGTAGCGCCCATGCAGTCCAACGAATCACCGCAATTCCTGCTCGAAAGAGCCCGGAGCCACGAGCGTGCCGGCCGCAACGCCGCGGCGCTCGCGGCCTACCAGCACTTGTTGCGGCAATGGCCCGAGTTGCCCGACACCTGGTTCAATCTGGCGCGGCTGCAGCGTCGTTCGGGCCTGCCCGATGCCGCGTTGGCCTCGTACCAGACGGCGCTAAGTCACGGGATTTCGCAACCCGAAGAGGTCCATCTGAATCGGGGGGTGATCTACGCTGAAGACCTGCGCCAGCCCGACCCAGCCGAACGCGAACTGGCAGCAGCGCTGCGCTTGAACCCGCACTACGTGCCAGCGCTATTGAACCTGGGCAATCTGCATGAAGACCGCGGCTACCACGCCGATGCGCTCGCCGTCTATGCGCGACTGCTGGCGATCGAGCCGGCGCATGCCGAAGCCCTGTCGCGCCATGCCGGGCTGCAGCTCGGTGTCGGGCCAGACGATGCGGTCGTGGAGCGGCTGCGGCGCGCGCTCGTCGAGCCTGCTGCGACACCGTCGGACCGCGCCAGCCTCGGCTTCGCATTGGGCAAATTGCTGGATGCCGCAGGCGCTTACGACGCCGCGTTCCAGGCCTACCAGTCGGCGAACCAGTCCAGCCGCGCCAGCGTGCCGCCACAAACCAGTCGCTACGACCGGCAGGCTCACGAGAAACTGGTCGATAGCCTGCTGGCGGTTTTCGCAACAGCGCCGAAAGACGCGCGCCCTGCCATCGAGACAGCTGACGACGGGGCGAACGCGGCACCGCCGGTCTTCATCTGCGGCATGTTCAGGTCGGGCTCGACCCTGACGGAGCAGGTGTTGGCGGCGCACTCACAGGTCGTGGCAGGCGGCGAAATCAGCGCCCTGCCCGAGTTGATTCGCACCCGGCTAGGGCCGTACCCGGAAAGCATCCTTCAGCGCTCGCCGCAACAGCTCGTGGCGATGGCGTCGGCCTACCGGCAGCACCTGGCCCGGATCGCGCCGACCACGGGCCTCGTGCACATGACCGACAAGCGCCCCGAGAACTACCTGCACATCGGTCTGATCAAGACCCTGTTTCCCGAAGCAAAGATCATCCACACCACGCGCTCGCCACTAGACAACGCACTGTCGATCTACTTCCTGCACCTGGACCCGGCCCTGAGTTACGCGCTGGACCTGGGCGACATCGGCCACCATTACCGTGAATACCGTCGCCTGATGGCGCACTGGCGCAGGCTGTACGGCAACGACATTCTCGACTTCGACTACGACGCCTTCGTCGCAGAACCGCGACCCGCGGTGGCACGACTGCTGGCGTTCTGCGGGCTCGGCTGGGAAGATGCCTGCATGGACTTCCACCGGGTCGACAACGCGGTGCGCACCGCCAGCGTCTGGCAGGTACGCCGGCCGCTGTACCAGTCGTCTTCGGGCCGTTGGCGGCACTATGAATCGCACCTGCAGCCACTGCGCGAAATGCTGCAAGGGTTGTCCGCCTAGCCGCCGCCGCGCAGCACGCGCAAGGCGATGCGGTCGGCGCCAGCTTCGATCGACAGCGCTTCGGTGTCGATCCGCAGTTCCGGCGCCTCGGGCGCTTCGTACGGCGAATCGATGCCGGTGAAGTTGGCAAGCTCGCCGCGCCGCGCCCGCGCGTAGAGCCCCTTCACGTCGCGTGCCTCGGCCACGGCCAGCGGTGCGTCGACGAAGACCTCCAGGAATTCGCCGGCCGGAAGCAGCGATCGTGCCAGCGCCCGCTCGGCCCGAAACGGCGAGATCAGCGCCACCAGCACGACGAGCCCGGCATCGGCCATCAGCCGTGCCACCTCGGCCGTGCGG
>JALYUN010000273.1 GCA_030853725.1 Pseudomonadota bacterium
GGTTGGCGACGGTCCAGTCGTAGGGCGTGAACATCACCGCGTATTCGGGTGGTGCAGGCTCGGGCGCGTACCGGTTGGCATAGGCCAGCAAGCTGCCGGCAGCGTCCGGCACGAAGTCTTCGGGATAGAACTCGAGCAGTTCGCTTAGCCAGACGGTTCTCGCGCCGGAGTCGATGCGGAAGTTGCGCGGGTCGGCGAAGAAGGCGCGGGTTTCACGGTCCAGTTGTGCGTTGAGTCGGTCGGCGGTAAAGGGGGTGCGCGGCAAAGCCGGGCACGACCGGGCCGAGCAGTTCAAAGCGAAGTGAATGCGCGGGTCGTTGCGCAGCCGGGCCTCAGGACGAATGACATCGTTCTCGAAGCCGTAGAGCGACATCGGCCGGCCGCCGATGTTGAAACGCCGCAGCACGAAGAAGCGCAACTTGTGAAGTCCGACATGCGCCTCGGGGATGCCGCTGTCGACGATGTTGAACATCGACAGCGCGTTGTAGGCGTTGATCTCGTGCGCGGTGCGCACGGGACCGGCGGGCAGGCTCTGGATCGGCGTCTCGGCGATGTAGCGCAACATCAGTTCGAGGTCGCCGCGGTCGGTTGACAGCGCCTGGAAGTCGACTTCGCCGCGGTCATTGACGAAGCGCTGCAGCACGCGCGCCCAGGCGGCTTGCGCCGCGGTCGCGCCCGCCTCGTCGGCTGCCACGGGCACGCCCGCAGGCACCGGAACCAGTGTCGAACAACCGCAGAGCCACAGCAGCAGCAGGGGCCATCCCAGGTGTCGTCTGAAGCCTTCTGCGAGTGCGGTCATTGCGGTTCGGATGCATCGGATGCGGCAGCCGTCGCAGGGGCCACAGCCGAAGTCGCTGCCGCCGCGGCTGGCGCCGATGCGGTCCGCCGCGCTTGCAACGCGGCTGCGCGAGGGCGGCCCTTGAGCCACCTGATCGGCACGCCGGGTAGTGCGTTGGCGACGGCGTTGCCGCTGCCCGGTCGCAAAGGTTGCCAGGTGCCACCGGCGGTGTGCAGCGGGCGCAGCAGGAACTCATCGCGGCGGGCGTTGTAGCTGCACATCGACAAAGGGCCGTCCTGCGTGATGGCCATGAACACACAGGCGTCGAGACGATCGGAGTCGAGATGGCAGGCGTCCATGAAGTTGTGCGTGAAGAGCGTCAGCTTGTGCACGCGGAAGCGGGCGGCCAACAGGTCGTGGCGCAGGCGCCAGGCCCAGGCCAGCACCCAGCGCGCGGACGCCAGCGCCAGGCGCGGCTGCGTCAGCGCGCCCCGGGTCAGCGAGCGCAAGGCCCGCCAGGGGGTGTCGCGGTCGATGCGCAGGGCGTTCGTTTCGCGCATGAAACGCCGCACGAAGGGCGCGTCGGCCATGGCGTCGTGCGCTTTGCCATTCACCACCAGCAGCACGGCCGTGCGGTTGCAATCGTGGTGGCCTGCGGCCAGCACGTTGAACTGCAGGGTCGCCACGCCGCTGCCTTGGCGCAGGCGGCTGGCGACGGATTCGTTGCCGATCAAATCGGCCATCCGTGCACCCAATACACCGCGGCCGGTTTCGGCTTGCAGCTGGAACGACGCGAAGCGCACGGCGTCTGCGTGGGCCACGAACCACGCGGCCAGCATCGGCACGGCGTCGAAGTTGCCGGCATGCACGGTGGTGTTGAAGAAGACCGCCAGCGGCAGGCCGCGTGCGCGTTCGAGGTAATCGCCGCGCAGCGCATTGAGCGACGATTCGTCAGGGAAGCCGATGCGTTCCTGCGTGGTGTCGACATGGAAAGCCACATCGGTGAGCCCGGCGCTGCACAGTTCGGCCAGCAGACTGCGCGTGGCTTTGATGCCGTTGGTGAAAAGCGACGCACGCATACCGAGCCCGGCGATGCGCGCCACGATCGCCACCAGCTCGCTGCGTTTGCGCAGCGTCGGCTCGCCGCCCGAAACTTGCACATCGGTGTTCGCACCGTAGTGGGCGTGAATCATGTCGATGCGGCGGAAAACCTCTTCCAGCGGAAAGTCGCGCACCGCTTCGGCTGACTCGCTCAGATAGCACAAGGTGCAGTCCAGATTGCAGCGCTG
>JALYUN010000293.1 GCA_030853725.1 Pseudomonadota bacterium
GGCACGAGTCGGCTACCGGCAGGTCGAGCGCCACACTGCGCTGGCGCGTCATGCGGTGCGCGCCGGCGTAGAGCGAGCGGGTCGCCACCGCAGCCGGTTCGCAGAACTCGAAGCGGGGCGTGCCGTGCGACCACGACTCATGGCCGATGGCACTCAGCACACCTTGCGCGTCGGCGCCCAGCCGCAAACGCTGGCGGGTGTTGCCGCGGTGCGTGGTCAGGTCGAACATCTGCTGGCGCGTCAATGCGGTCTTCACCGGCCGGCCGAGCGCACGCGCCGCGAGTGCGCTCAAGATCACGTCGGCAAACACGGGCAGCTTTCCGCCGAAGCCACCGCCGATGTAGCGGCTGACGATGCGCACCTGGCTATCGTCGAGCATCAACGTGGCGGCAACACGCTTTTGCGCGCTCTCGATGAACTGCGTCGAACAATGCACCACCAGGTGGTCGCCTTCCCACCAGGCCAAGCAGGCATGCGGTTCCATCTGCGCATGGATATGGATCGGCGTGCTGTAGGTCTGGTCTAGCTGCACGGCGGCCTTGCCGAAGTTCGATTCGAATCGGCCGACTGTGCTGTCAGGCGGGGAACCGTCGGCCGATTCGGGCTTGAAGCCCCGGTCGAGGTGGTCGTCGAGCCGGTAGTCACCCGCTCTGGACTCGTAGTTGACCCGCAACAGACGCGCAGCGGCGCGCGCCTGCTCGAAAGTGGTCGCGACGACGAAGGCCACCGGCTCACCGTGGTGATGCACCTGGTCATCGACCAAGCAAGGCAAGGGGCGTGCGAACCGGTCGTCGCCTTCTGTCGTGAATGCGGCTTGCTCGGGCGCGTTGCGGTACGTCAGCACCAGAAGCACACCCGGTGCCCGCTCAGCCTCGCGGCTGTCGATGCCGGCGATGCGCCCGCATGAGATGTCGGCGCCCACCACAAAGCCGTAGGCGGGTGCATCGCTTTCGGCGACTTCGTAAGCATAGGCTGCACGGCCGGTGACCTTCAACCGGCCATCGACACGGTCGGTAGCACGGCCGATCTGGCCATGTCGGTTCTCGTCGATCGGATTCAGCGGTGCGGGCTGGTTCATTTGCATGCCGTACTCCTCAGTCGGTGCTGGCTTCGGTCAACACGCCGGTGAGCACGCGCCGCGTCAGGGGAATCTTGAAGTCGTTGTGGCCGCAACCCCGTGCTCCGTTCAGCACCGCGTCACCGGCACCATCGAAGGCCGCCTTCGTAGCTGTTGCCCCGGCCAAGCCGGCTTCGGCCGCTTCGACCCGCCACGGCTTGTTCGCCAGGCCGCCGAATGCGAAGCGGGCTTGGCGGACTTCTCCATCCTCAACGTCGATGATGGCAGCCACCGACACCAATGCGAAGGCATACGAGGCGCGGTCTCGAACCTTGCGATAGAGCTGGCGCCCCGGTGGCGGCGGCGGCAGTGTGACGCCGACGATGAACTCGTTGGGCTCGAGATGGGTGTCACGCTCGGGTGCAGCACCCGGTAGCCGATGGAAGTCGGCAATGGGAATCACCCGCCCACCGCCGTTTGGCAACACGGTCTCCACCTGGGCATCGAGCACGCGCATGGCTACCGCCATGTCGGAAGGATGTGTCGCGATGCATTGGTCGCTGGTGCCGAGCACGGCATGGATGCGGTTGTACCCGCCCATGGCAGAGCAGCCGCTGCCGGGCTCGCGCTTGTTGCACGGCTGCGCCGGGTCGTAGTAGTAATAGCAGCGCGTGCGTTGCAACAGGTTGCCGCCGGTGGTCGCACGGTTGCGCAGCTGAGCCGAGGCACCAGCCAGCAGGGCTCGGCTGAGCACGGGGTAGCGCTGGCGCACGCGCAAGTCAGCGGCCAGGTCGCTGTTGCGCACCAGCGCGCCGATGCGCAAACCGCCGTCTTCGGCATCATCGATCTGGTCCAGACCGACCCGGTTGACATCGACCAGGTGCTGCGGGGTTTCTATCTGCAGCTTCATCAGATCGAGCAGGTTGGTGCCACCGGCGATGAAGCGGGCGCCTGGCGTGGCGGCCACCGCGCTGGCGGCGGCTTGCGGGCTGTCGACCCGCTCGTAGGTGAAGGCCTTCATCGCACGGCCCCCGCCACTTCGCTGATCGCGTCGACGATGTTCGGGTAGGCGCTGCAGCGGCAAAGGTTGCCGCTCATGCGTTCGCGGATCTCCTCGCGCGTCAGTGGCGCGTCCGTGACTTCGAGATCGGCGCTGACATGGCTGGCCATGCCTTCACGCGCCTCGGCCAGCATGCCTACGGCAGAGCAGATCTGCCCGGGTGTGCAGTAGCCGCACTGGAATCCATCGTGGCTCAGAAAGGCCTGCTGCATGGGATGCAGCCTGATTGCGGCAGCGGTAGCCGCTTGCGATCCATCGCCGATTGAAGCCAATGCCGGCAGACCCTCGATGGTGACCACGTCGTCGCCTTCGGCCATGACCGCCAGCACCAGGCAGGCGTTGACGCGACGGCCTGCCAGCAGCACGGTGCAGGCACCGCACTGGCCGTGGTCGCAGCCCTTCTTGGAACCGGTCAGCTTCAGATGCTCGCGCAGCACATCGAGCAGCGTGGTGCGTGGGTCGATTTCTAGCTTGTGACTGTGCCCGTTGACCTTCAATTCGCAAGCCATCTTGACAGCCGGCTCTGCGGTACGGATCGCTTTATCGTCGTTGCGCTGCATCTGCATCTCCTGGATGCGACCAGTCTATGCAGCACCCGGTTCCCGCACCCGCCGAATCGACGCCAGATTGCGTGCGGCTTCTCCTACGCGCCACGCATCAGCGCTCGGGACCCTGCGTGAAGGCCACCAGCACCGCCAGAGCAGCCGACTCGATGGGACCGAGGAACGGGATGGATTCGAGCAGGCCGGCGATGCCGCCGAGCGCCTGCGCCATCGGCATGCCCAGCAGCGCCGGTACCAGCCGCCGCCCGGCTGGTTGGACAGCCACAGCTGCAGCGCCTGCCACGCCGTAGGCGCGCCTAGTCGCGCAAAGCGTGGATGTCTAGAAACCCCCTGGCGGCCGGATAGTCGCTGTCGGTGGCTGGCAACCAGCCCGAGGATCGGTGCGTCGAAGATCGCGATGTTCGAGTCTGAAAGCGTGCCGCCGATGCCTGCCACTTTAAAAGCCTGGCAGGTTGACCCTCGAATGCGTTGAAAGGCATGTTCCCGCCCGCAGCCCTCTAGAAAGAGGAAATGGATGCGGCAGGGAGCGGCTTTAATCGGCACTCAGCGATTACGGCGCTGTTGGCTAGCGACCCCCTAGCGCGCGCGATGCGCGAGGAAGCCGCTCCAGAAACCCCAGTCGGTTGTGTTGCTTTCGCGGTGCTAACGTGACGCGAGTCCCAAGCAATAAGCTTTCGATGTTGAAGTGGGCCTTGATCGCCGCAGTGGTCTCCGTGATCGCGGGGTATTTCGGGTTCTCGGGTGTGGCCTCGACATCCGCCACGATCGCCAAGCTTCTGTTTGCGATCGCCATCATCGTGTTCCTGATCTTCGTTGCGCTCGCGTTCATGGCGGGCAAAGCGATCCTCTAGCGCCAAACTTCGCGCCAAATCACGCGCGAAATTACCTTGAGCCTGCGCAAACTCGCGTTCCCACTAGGCTTGCTTTGGGTGGTACCGCTTGCGCCTGCGCTGCACTACGGGACGTCGACCGGCGCTGTCTGGATCTTTGTGGCTGGCGCGGTGGCCAGCGGTATCCTGGCAGACTGGGTGCGGCGTGCCACCGAGCAACTGGCAGCAAAGACGAACCCGGCCATTGGCAGTCTTCTCAACGTCAGTTTCAGCAGCCTCGCTGAAGTCGTTCTCGCGTTTTTCGTGCTGGCCGCGGGCAAGGTCGATGTGGTGCGCGGCCAGATCGCCGGCTCGATCATCGGCACCAGTTTGCTCGGCCTGGGCCTGGCCATCGTCGTCGGCAGCATCGG
>JALYUN010000294.1 GCA_030853725.1 Pseudomonadota bacterium
GTCGATCCCTGCCGACGGCAGCACCGCAGGCGTTGCCATCGACACCCGCGTCGCCCTGCTGCCGCTGACACTCGACGGGCAACACCTGCCGCTGCGCCGCCATCCACCGGCGCTGGGGGCCGACAGCGTGGCGCTGCTGCAGGAGATCGGCTACGGCGTGGCGCAGATCGAGGCTTTGTGCGCCGCCGGCGTGGTCGGGGTCTCGACGCCACTCGATTGAGCCGTGGCTGGCCCGCGCGCTGGCGCTGTCTTGCACGAGCGGGACAACTCCGCTACATTTCTTTCAAATGAAAGGAATTTCATGAATGCATTAATTGTGCAAGATTTGGCCCGGGGTGGCGACTGGAGTGGCAGGACGCTCGACCGGAACACGCCTGCCACGGCCGGCGCCGAGGTGCTCGCCAAGGCCACCGTGCGCGCCGCCGGGCTGCTGGGCTTGAACGGCGCCGCCCTGGCGCGGGTAATCGGGGTCAGCGAGCCCACCGTATCCAGAGTGCTTCGCGGCGACCGCCCGTTGGTGCCGGCATCGAAGGAAGGCGAATTGGCGGCGCTGCTGGTTCGGGTCTACCGTTCGCTGGATGCGCTGGTCGGCAACGACGACGGCAAACGCCGGGCCTGGATCAACAGCCACAACGATGCGTTGAACGACGTCCCCAGGAATCTGATCCAGACCGCTTCGGGTTTGGTGGCCACACTCAACTACCTGGACGGCATGCGCGCACCGGCATGAAGGCCGGTCGGTCGCCGCCACGCGCTGCTGCTGCTGCTGCGGCTTGGCAGGCGAGTTGGCTCGACGCTCAAGGCCCGCTACAGATGCGGGCCTGGCGAGCGGTCGAGGCTCAACACGTGGTCGCCACGATGCGGCTGGTCGACACGCTCGATGAACAGTCGGTGCTGGAACAAATTCTCGAAGCCAGCAAACCGCCGCTGCCGCCCACCGCCGCGGGCAAACACTTTCTGCTCAGCACCCCGTTCCGCTACCGCTCACCTTATCCGAGCCGCTTTCGTCCGGCGCATGCAGCCGGCATCTGGTACGGCGCCGCATCGGTGGCCACCGCCTGCGCCGAAACCGCCTACTGGCGCTGGCGTTTCGTGATGGACAGCAATGGCCTGCGCGACGCGGAACTGCTGACCGAGCACACCGTATTCGCGGCGCAGGTTGCGGGCATCGGCGTCGACCTGATGATCGTGCCGTGGTCTAGGTCGCGAAAACTCTGGACCCATCCGAATGACTACAGCGCCACGCAGTCACTGGCCGTTGCCGCACGCAGCCGCGGCCTGCAGGTGCTGCGCTACGAATCGGCACGCGACCCGGGCGGAGCCTGCTGCGCGGTGCTGGACGTGCAGGCGCTGCAGAACGTGGACCTCGCCAGCCAGCAAACCTGGCACTGCCGCACCACGAGCGCTGCGGTGCGCATGATCCACGGTAGCGAGGGCCACGAGTGGCGATTCGAAGGCTGAGCTGCCGTTGCGACGCAAGCGCTACATGCTGCGCCGGTACTGCCCGCCCACTTCGAACAGCGCATTCGTGATCTGGCCCAGGCTGCACACGCGCACTGCATCCATCAACACTTCGAACACATTGGCGTTGGCGATCACCGACTCTTGAAGCCGCTGCAACATGGGCGGTGCCGCAGCGGCATGGCGTTCGTGGAAGTCGTGCAGACGCTTAAGTTGAGACTGCTTCTCGGCTTCGGTCGAACGTGCCAACTCGATGGTCCCGGGTCCTGCCGGGCCCTTCGGATTGCGAAAGGTATTGACGCCAATCAGCGGCAGCTCACCGGTGTGCTTGAGCATCTCGTAGTGCATGCTCTCTTCCTGGATCTTGCCGCGCTGATAGCCGGTTTCCATTGCACCCAACACACCGCCGCGTTCGGCAATGCGTTCGAATTCGGCCAGCACGGCTTCCTCGACCAATTCGGTCAACTGCTCGATCACGAAAGAGCCCTGGTTCGGGTTCTCGTTCTTCGCCAGACCCCATTCGCGGTTGATGATCATCTGGATCGCCATCGCGCGGCGCACGCTCTCTTCGGTCGGCGTGGTGATGGCTTCGTCATACGCATTGGTGTGCAGCGAATTGCAGTTGTCGTAGATCGCGATCAGGGCCTGCAGGGTGGTGCGGATGTCGTTGAAGTCGATCTCTTGCGCATGCAGTGAACGGCCGCTGGTTTGCACGTGGTACTTCAACTTCTGGCTGCGTTCGTTGGCGCCGTAACGCTCCTTCATCGCCACCGCCCAAATGCGCCGCGCAACCCGACCCAACACGGTGTATTCCGGGTCCATGCCGTTGGAAAAGAAGAAGCTCAAGTTCGGCGCGAAGTCGTCCACGTGCATGCCGCGCGCCAAGTACGCTTCGACAAAGGTGAAGCCGTTCGACAAGGTGAATGCCAATTGCGAGATCGGGTTCGCACCCGCTTCGGCGATGTGATAGCCGCTAATGCTGACGCTGTAGAAATTGCGCACGTCGTGCTGCACGAAGTACTGTGCAATGTCGCCCATCACCTTCAGACTGAACTCGGTGCTGAAGATGCAGGTGTTCTGGCCCTGGTCTTCTTTCAGGATGTCGGCCTGCACCGTGCCGCGCACGTTGGCTAGGGTCCATTCGCGGGTCTTGGCCGCTTCGTCGGCGGTCGGCTTGCGGTGGTTGTCGGCTTCGAACTTCTCCAGGTTCTGGTCGATGGCGGCGTTCATGAACATCGCCAAGATCGACGGTGCCGGGCCGTTGATGGTCATGCTGACGCTGGTGCTGGGGCTTGTCAGGTCGAAGCCGCCGTACAGCACCTTCAGGTCGTCGAGCGTGGCGATGCTGACGCCGCTGTTGCCGACCTTCCCGTAGATGTCGGGTCGCAGATCGGGGTCGTTGCCGTAGAGCGTGACGCTGTCGAACGCCGTGCTCAGGCGTTTGGCGGGCAGGCCTTCGCTCACGACCTTGAAACGGCGGTTGGTGCGGAACGCATCACCCTCGCCGGCGAACATCCGCGTCGGGTCTTCGCCTTCGCGCTTGAACGCAAAAACACCGGCGGTGTACGGGAAGCTGCCCGGCACGTTGTCGAGCATCAGCCACTTCAGGATTTCGCCCTGGCACTCGAAGCTGGGTAGCGCCACCTTGCGGATCTTGCTGCCCGACAGCGTGGTGTGGACCAGCGCCGTGCGGATCTCCTTGTTGCGGATCTTCACCACGTATTCGTCGCCGGCGTAGGCGCGCTGCATCTCTGGCCACATCGCGAGCAGCTGCTTGGTCTGCGGCGCGAGTTGCGCTTCGCGCTGCGTTGCCAAGTCTTCGACCGCTTCGACCGCCTTGTGGCGGCCGGGCTTGTCGCTCAGCAACATCTGCGCCGTGCCACGGAGCTGCTGGACCTGACGCGCCAGCCGCGACTGCTCCAGCGCCTGGCGCTTGTAGCCGCGCACGGTGTCGGCGATGTCGGCCAGGTAGCGCACCCGCGCACCGGGCACGATCGGCGTCTGGTGGGTGCTGTGGCGGGTGTGCACTTCGGGCAGCCGGCCATCGGAAACTTTCAAGCCCAGACCGGCCAACCGGTCACGCAGCGCCTGGTACAGCGCGGTCACACCGTCGTCGTTGAAGCGGCTGGCCATGGTGCCGAATACCGGCATCTCATCCGGCGGTGTCTTCCACGCGTCGCGGTTGCGCTGCACCTGCTTGGCGACGTCGCGCAGGGCGTCGGCAGCGCCCTTGCGGTCGAACTTGTTGATGGCGACGAACTCGGCGAAGTCGAGCATGTCGATCTTCTCCAACTGGCTGGCGGCGCCGAATTCGGGCGTCATCACATACAGCGGCACATCCACCAACGGCACGATCGCCGCATCGCCTTGGCCGATGCCACTGGTCTCGACCACGATCAAATCGAAACCGGCGGCTTTGCAGGCGGACAGCACGTCGGGCAGGGCCTGGCTCAGTTCGCTGCCGAAGTCGCGCGTGGCCAGCGACCGCATGAAGACCTTCGGCCCATCGTTCCACGGCGAGATGGCATTCATGCGAATGCGGTCGCCCAGCAACGCGCCACCGCTCTTGCGCCGGCTCGGGTCGATCGAGATCACTGCAATGTGAAGCGCGTCGCCTTGGTCGAGCCGAATCCGGCGGATCAGCTCATCCGTCAGGCTGCTCTTACCGGCACCGCCGGTGCCGGTGATGCCCAGCACCGGTGTCTTCGAAGCTTTCGCTGCCTGGGTCAACGCGGACTTCAGCGCGGTTGTCGCCGCGCCATTCTCCAGCGCTGTGATCATTTGCGCCAGCGCGCGCCAGGCCGCGTCCGAGTGCCCCATCAGCGCATCGACCGACTTCGGCGCCTGCTTCGACAGGTCGAGGTCGCAGCGCATGACCATCTCGCCGATCATGCCCTGCAGCCCCATGCGCTGCCCGTCTTCGGGGCTGTAGATGCGTGCCACGCCGTAGCCCTGCAGCTCGTCGATCTCGGCCGGCACGATCACACCGCCGCCGCCGCCGAAGACCTGAATCTGCTCACCCCCGCGCGCTTTCAGCAGGTCGACCATGTACTTGAAATACTCGACATGGCCGCCCTGGTAGCTGCTGATCGCGATGCCCTGCACGTCTTCCTGCAGCGCCGCGGTCACGACCTCGTCGACCGAGCGGTTGTGGCCCAGATGCACCACTTCGCAACCCATGCCTTGCAGGATCCGCCGCATGATGTTGATGGCTGCGTCGTGGCCGTCGAACAGCGAAGCGGCGGTCACGAAGCGCACCTTGTGGGTCGGCCGGTAGTCGGCCAGGGCCTTGATTTCGGCAGAGAGATCGGTCATGGCGTGCGCCTGTCTGTGGTCTTGCGGATCATCATGCCACTGCCGTGTGCCTATGGTTAACCCCGGCCGTCCACGCAGCACCGGCGCTGATAGGCTCGCAGGCCCGACCTTCGTTGCGGCCGCTGTGCGGTAAACCTCACGCCTGCCGACCCCAGCATGAGCACCTTCCTGGCCATCGACATCGGCAACAGCCGCCTGAAGTGGGCGCTCTACGACGCGCCGCGCCCCGGCGCAACGCTGCTGCGGCAAGGCGCGATCTTTATCGAGACCATTGACGAACTGGCCGAGACCTCGTGGGTCGACCTACCGGAGCCGGCCAGCATGCTGGGCTGCGTCGTCGCCGGCGAAGCGGTGCGCCGCCGGGTCGAAGAACAGATGGAGATCTGGGATCTGCTGCCGCGCTGGGTCGTGCCGGCGCCGCACGATGCGGGTCTCGTCAACGGCTACGACCACCCGAACCGGTTGGGTGCCGATCGCTGGGTGGCGCTGGCCGGTGCGCGTTCACGGGTACTGGCCGCTGTCGAGGCCGGCGAAAGACCACGCCCGGCCCTGGTGGTGATGGTGGGCACCGCGGTCACCGTGGACGCACTCGACGCCGATGGGCGCTTCCTGGGCGGGCTGATCCTGCCCGGCTTCGGGCTGATGCAGCGCGCACTGGAACTGGGCACCGCCGGCCTGAAGGTGCCGACCGGTGAGGTCGTCGACTTCCCCGCCAACACCAGCGACGCGCTGATGAGCGGCGGCGCCAACGCCATTGCCGGCGCCATCGAACGCCAGACGCGCCGCCTGCAGCAGCGCACCGGTCAGACGCCACTGCTGGTGATGACGGGCGGCGCCGCCGCCAAGCTGGCACCGATCACCGATCTGCCCTTCGAAACCATCGAGACGCTGATCTTCGAAGGGCTGCTGTTGATGCAGTCGAGGCGGCTGGCGCTGTAGATTTGCCCCAAGACCGGCCGGATACGGCCGGTCGCCCCCCCGAGGGGGATCTGGCCGCCTTGGGAGCGGCCCGGCGTCGGCCAGGGCCCCAGAACAGCTTGCGCTTGCCGGCGGCCCTGCAATCAAAGCCATCTTTGCAGCAACTCATTGAGTTGCAGACGGGAGTAAGGCTTGGCCAGGTGCGCGTCCATGCCGGCCGCCATCGACTGGGAAGCGTCTTCGTCGAAGGCATTGGCTGTCAGCGCCACGATCGGTACCCGTGGCAGCCGCAGCCGGACTTCGCGTTCACGCAATTGGCGGGCGGCGCCATAACCGTCCAGTACCGGCATCTGGATGTCCATCAGCACCAGGTCGACGCGCTG
>JALYUN010000321.1 GCA_030853725.1 Pseudomonadota bacterium
GCCCGATCCAACGCTTGTTCGAAGGCGTCAACGTCATCAATCTCGGCATCGAATTCTTCAAAGACGACTTGGTGCGACAGGGTGCGCCGGTCACCCACCTCGACTGGCGCCCACCGGGCGGCGGCAAGCCTGAAGTGATCGCAGCGCTCGACCGGCTCGCACTGCCCGTACTGGCTGCGCGCATCGAGCAGGCCAACCAGGAAGCCGTGCAGCGCATCGTGCAGTCGCACCCGGTGCTGGTGGGCTTCGGCCGGGCGATCGATGTCGTACCCGGCATGACGCCGATGACTATCCTGCACGCCGGCCCGCCGATCGCGTGGCAACGCATGAATGGCGCGATGAAAGGTGCTGTCACCGGTGCGCTGGTGTTCGAAGGATTGGCCACTGACATTGCCGATGCCGTGCGGGTTGCGGCGTCGGGCGCGATCACCTTCTCGCCCTGCCACGAACACGACTGCGTCGGGTCGATGGCCGGGGTGACCTCGGCGTCGATGACGATGCACATCGTCAGGAACAAGACCTACGGCAACGTCGCTTACACGAACCTGAGCGAGCAGATGGCGAAGATCCTGCGCATGGGCGCCAACGACGCCAGCGTGATCGACCGCCTGAACTGGATGCGCGACGTGCTGGGCCCGATCCTCAAAGCGGCGATGGAAAGCGCCGGTGAGATCGACCTGCGTCTGCTGTTGTCGCAAGCGCTGCACATGGGCGACGAATGCCACAACCGCAACAACGCCGGCACCGCGTTGCTGATGCAGGCGCTGACCCCGCACATCCTGGAAGCCGACTTTCCCACCGCGCAGAAACGCCAGGTCTTCGACTTCGTCGCCAGCAGCGACTACTTCTCGGGCCCGACCTGGATGGCGGTGTGCAAGTGCGCGCTGGACGCGGCGCATGGCATTGCCGACAGCACGATCGTCACGACCATGTGCCGCAACGGCGTGGAATTCGGCATTCGCGTCAGCGGGCTCGGTGGCCACACCTGGTTTACCGGGCCGGCGCAACCGGTCATCGGGCCGATGTTTGCGGGGTACGCGCCAGCAGACTCGGGGCTGGACATCGGCGACAGTGCCATCACCGAAACCTACGGCCTGGGCGGGTTCGCGATGGCGTCGGCGCCGGCCATCGTCGCGCTGGTGGGTGGCACGATCGACGACGCGATCGCGTTCTCTCTCAGCATGGGCGAGATCACGACCGCGCTGAACCCGAACGTGACCATTCCGTTGCTGAATTTTCGTGGCCTGGCCACCGGCATCGACGTGCGCAAGGTGCTGCAAACCGGCATCCTGCCGGTGATCAGCACCGCCATCGCCCACAAGGACGCCGGCATCGGCATGATCGGCGCGGGCATCACCTACCCGCCCGTGGAATGCTTCGAAGCTGCACTGCTGGCGCTGGCGGACGCCATCGAAGGCTAGGCGGATGAGCCCGCCCCCGTGGGCGGGCTGGGGAAGCGGCTGCCGTTCGGCTACTTGACGGCGGTGCCCACGGGCACGATCTTGCCGTCGATGAACTGCGTCCAGACGTAGTCGTCCTTGTCGATCGCGTCATGGTTCTCTGGCGTGAATGGCTTCTTGTAGGTTTTGATCAGGCCGTCGTACTGGTCGATCTTGTAGAAGCCTTGCCGGATGGCGTCGCCGTCGGTGCTGCCCGCCTTGTCGATCGCCAGTGCGGTCAACTGCATCGCGTCGTAGGCATTGGCATAGCCCACCGCCGGCGTCACGTCGTCCGGGCCCTTGATGTCGGAATACTTTTTCTTCAACTCGGCCAGCACGCGCTCGCCGACCGGCGTCTGCTTGCCGAAGAAGCTGTAGGTCTGCACGAAGATCACGTTCTTGGCGTTCGGACCGGCCAGCTCGCTGAAGCGGCCACCCGCAGGGCCCCAATGCGAAACGATCGGCACTTTCCAGCCCATGCGGTCCATCGACTTCACGACCTGCGCCGAAGGACCGACGTTGCCGACCATCAGGATCGCGTCGGCACCGGCTTCCTTCAGACGCGACAGTTGGGGCGTTACGTCGACGTCGTTGGTCTCGAACTTCTCGACCGCCGCCGGCTTCATCTTCTGGGCGTTCAGCGCGTCGATCAAGCCGACCTGGTTCGACTCGCCCCAGGGGTTGTTGACGACGATGATGCCGGGCTTCTTGGTGGAGAAGTGCTTCTGCGCGTACTGCAGCATGGCCTTGTCGACCAGTTCGTCCACGGCAGACACGCGGAACACGAAGTTGGGTTTGAAGCCGTTGTGGGTGATCTTGGTTCCCGCGGCCCACGGGTCCATGAAGGGCACTTTCTGGTCGTTGGCGATTTGGATCATGGCCAGTGAAACGGGTGTGTCGAGCCCGCCGAACAGCACTGCCACCTTGTCTTTGAAGATCAGCTCGCGCGCGGCGATCTGGCCTTTCGCCGGGTTGGCTTCGTCGTCGCGCTTGAGCAGTTCCAGCTTGCGACCTCCGAGCACGCCGCCCTTGGCGTTGATGTCGTCGATGGCCAACAGAAGCCCGCGGCTGATGGCCTCACCGGCCTTCGCCGACTGCCCCGACAGGGCCGTGACGAGGCCGATCTTGACCGGGTCGGCGGCATGTGCCGCGCCGCCCAGGACCAGCACACAGGCAGCCGCAACGGATGTCAACAGGGTGCGGCGATGAAGGGTTCCGAGCATGAATCTCTCCTGGTAGGTGGGCTGCGGCGTTGACTTACGCACCGCAAATCAATTTAGCCTGACGCCCAAAGCTTGTATATCTTCGCAGACCGATGGCCGACATTCACAGCGTAGATGAGCGCCGAGGGTTTTCGCTGAGTTGCATGAATCACTCGTGCTGGCTCGCTTGCTAGTATCGACTGAACCCCATCCTCCGATCGAGCCGTGCCATGACCACCGGAAATGCAAGCCAGATTACCAGCGCGACCGAATCGCCGATGGCCGCAGCGGTTCGGGTTGTGGAGTCGTTTCTGGCAGCGTCGATGGTTCCCGATCCGGTGCGTGCACGAACCTACCTGGCGCCGGATGTGAAGATCACGTTCACCGGCGGCCGGGCGTTCACCACGGCCGCCGAGATCGCCGCCTTCAACGCCACGCGCTACCGCAAAGTGAGCAAGCAGTTCGAGCGTACCGAGGCCATTGCGGGTGCGGCGCCTGATGAATGTACGGTCTACAACTCCGGCACGCTGTACGGTGAATGGCCCGACGGTGAAGCGTTCTCGGGCAACCGTTACATCGACCGCTTCACTGTGCGCGGCGGCAAGATCGTTCGCATGGAAGTCTGGAACGACAGCGCAGAACGCCTGCTTCTGCGCGCCGGGCTGCTGACGGTGTAGGCGCGCTTCGGTTCACTGCAGGAACAACTCCGCCACCAGCGCGCGCAGCCACTGGCTGGCCGGGTCGTGGTGGTAGCGCTCATGCCAGTGCTGCTTGATCTCGAAGCTCGGAATCTTGATCGGCGGCTCGATGATCTTGAGGTTGCCGTAGCCCGCGAAGGCCAATGCCAGCCGGCGCGGCACCGTCACCACGTAGTCGGTCTGGCTCACCAGCAATGGCAACGCCATGAAGTGCGGCAGGGTGAGCGACACTTTCAGGCGGTGCTTGGCGATAGCGCGGCCGATGGTGGCTTCGTGGCCGGTACCAGCCGTTGCGATGACGGCGTGCCGCAGGCTCTTGAACTGCTCGAGGCTCAGGCGGCCTTTCGCCAGTGCATGGTCGGCGCGCAGCAGGCAGACGAACTCATCTGAGTACAGCCGCTGTTGGAAGAACCCGGCCTGCAGGTCGGGGAAGAAGCCGATGGCGAGATCGACGTCACCGGCTGCCATGGCGGCTTGTTCACCCCGCTCCGGAATGCGCAGCACCTTGATCTTCACGCCCGGTGCCCGCTGGGCCAGCGCCCCCAGCAGTTTCGGCAAGTACACCGCTTCGCCGATGTCGGTCATGTAGAAGCGGTAGGTGCAACTCGCAGTGAGCGGGTCGAAGGACGAGTCGATCTCCAGCGCGCCCACCACCAGTTCGCAGGCGTGTTGGATCGGCGTGGCCAGCAACTGCGCATGCGGTGTCGGCTGCATGCCTTTGCTGGTGCGAACGAACAGCGGGTCGTCGAATGCGGTGCGCAACCGCGCCAGGGCGCTGCTCATCGCCGGCTGCGACAAGCCCACCCGCCGCGCTGCCACGGTGATGTTGCGGTCCTTGAAGATGGCGTCGAAGACCACCAGCAGGTTCAGGTCGAGCGACAAAAGGTCCAGGCCTTTATTCACCGCGTGAATTCTAGCCATGCAGTGGTTTGTCTGGACAGCGCTTCAGCGCCTACCTACATTCGCTTCGCAATCGTCGTTTTCGATCCTTTGAAAGGTGCACCGTGCCGAGCTCCAGTTTCCTGAAGAAGAACCTGTACAAGGATTCGGTGGCGCTGATGCGCATCGCCCAGACCGTGTTGTCGAACGACGGTGTGGAGCGTGCCACGCTGTTGATGGGTTCGGCCGCCAACAAAGCCATCCTGGGTTCGGCCGGGCTTTCCAACGCCGACCTGGATGCCGCCAAGCCGGGCGACGTGATGGTCGTCGTGCAAGCCGCCACGGCAGCGGGGGTGGATGCGGCGGTGGCGCAGATCGACGACCTGCTCGAAGGCGCGCGGGACGCCGCGGCAGCCGGGTCCGCCGTCGAACAGGTGCCGCGCTCGATCAGCGCGGGGTATGCGCGGATCGACGACGCGCGTCTGGTGCAGATTTCGGTTCCCGGGCCCTACGCCGCGGCCGAGGCGATGAAAGCCCTGCGCCAGGGGCTGCACGTCTTCCTGTTCAGCGACAACGTGCCGCTGGAGCAAGAGCGATCGATCAAGACCCTGGCGCGCAAGAAAGGCCTGTTGGTGATGGGACCCGACTGCGGCACAGCCATCGTCTCAGGTACGCCGCTCGGTTTCGCGAATGTCGTTAAGCGCGGCGACATCAGTCTGGTGGGCGCATCGGGCACCGGCCTGCAAGAGGTGAGCTGCCAGATCGACGCCCTCGGGCACGGCATTCGCCATGCCATCGGCACCGGTGGCCACGATGTCAGCGCAGAGATCGGCGGCAGCACGCTGTGCCAGGCACTGGAGTTGCTGGAGGCCGATGCGGGCACCAAAGTCATCTGCATCGTCTCGAAACCGCCGGCGCCTGCGGTTGCGCAGCGGGTCTTGCAGCAAGTGGCGAGTTTCAGCAAACCGGTGGTGGTGCTGTTCCTGGGTGCGGACCTGCGCCACACCAAGCTGCCCGCTCATGTGACGACGGTCGGCACGTTGCGTGACGCTGCCGCAGCGGCGGTTGCGCTCGCCGAAGGCCGTCCATTCGAGCCCGCATCGCAAGACGAAGGGGAGCCGGGTGCGATCGACGCTGCCATCGGCGCTCTGGCCCCAGGCCAACAGGCGGTCCGTGGTCTCTATTCCGGCGGTACGTTCTGCAGCGAGGCCAAGGTACTGTGGGGTGAGATGGGCTTGCACCTGAGCGCAGTCGAATCGACCCAGGCCGTGCCCGGCGCAGGCCATCTGGCGGTCGATCTGGGCGACGACATGTACACGGTGGGGCGGCCGCATCCGATGATCGACCCCGGCATGCGCGTCGAACGATTTGCGCATGAAGCACGTGACCCTGAAGTCGCCGTGATCGTGCTCGATGTGGTCCTCGGCTATGCCGGCCATGCGGACCCTGCCGGTGCGCTGGCGCCGGTGATTCGAGAGGCCAAGGCGGCGTCTGCCAAAGCGGGCAGGGGCCTGATCGTCGTCTCCTTTGTCTGCGGCACTGAGGCTGATCCGCAGGTCTTGTCGAAGCAGCGCGCCACCTTGCGGGAAGCCGGCGCGTGGGTGCTGCCCAGCAGCTCCGCCGCCGCGCGCTTGGCGGGCCGAATCGGTCTGCGCCTGTCCGACACACAGCGCGATGGAATAGGGCGCGCACCTTGAGCGCTGCCCCGACAAAGCCGCCCTCCGGCGGCGCCGAGCACCGCCGGGTCGTGATCGCTTTCGGTGGCAACGCCAGCTATCCGCCCACCATCAAGGGCCTGGCGTCCGAGCAGATTTCCTTGATGGCCGAAGCCTGTGAGCATCTGGTGCGGATCATCGAAGCCGGCTTCGAGGTCATCCTGACGCACGGCAACGGCCCAGTGGTCGGCAACATCCTGTTCCGTATGGCCCGCACGGCGGCCGAGTTGCCGCCGATGCCGATGGACGTGTGCGTGGCTCATTCACAAGGCGGCATCGGCTACATGCTGCAGCAGACCCTCGTCAACGTGCTTCACCACCATGGTGTGGAACGCACGGTGGGGTCGGTGCTGACGCAGGTCGAGGTGGACCCGAACGATCCCGCGTTCTCGGAGCCGACCAAGCCGGTCGGCCGCTTTTTCAGCCCGGAAGAGGCCGAGCGTTTGACCCGTGAGCAGGGCTGGATCTTCGTCGAGGATTCCGGGCGCGGCCACCGCCGTGTGGTGCCGTCACCGCTGCCGCTGCGCATTCTGGAATTGCCGGCCGTGGAAGCGCTGCTGGCAGCCGATGTGATTCCGATCACGGTCGGTGGCGGTGGCATTCCGGTGGTGCGCGACGCGCAAGGTCACTACAGCGGCGTTTCGGCGGTGATCGACAAGGACCTCTCCAGCGCCATGCTCGCCAACCAGTTGGGTGCGCAGTCGCTGGTGATGCTGACCGGGGTGGAGCGGGTGGCGCTCGATTTCGGCAAGCCGAGCCAGCGTCCGGTCGACCGGATGACAGCGGCCGAAGCGCGGCAACACCATGCCGACGGACAATTCCCGCCGGGCAGCATGGGGCCGAAGATCGACGCGGCGCTGCGTTATCTGCAGGGCGGTGGCAAGGAGGTCGTCATCACCTCGATCGAGAAGCTGTACGACGCGTTGCAAGGCAGCGCCGGAACCCGGATCGTGCCGTGATCGTGGTTGCGATTGCGCACGGGCCGCACTGAACATCAAGGACTCTGTCAGGAACGAGCATGAGCGTGGGGCTTCTGG
>JALYUN010000340.1 GCA_030853725.1 Pseudomonadota bacterium
ATGCCGGCACCGGTGCCAAACGGCGACAGCACGATCTTGTAGAGCGCGATCACGATGGCGCCACCGAGCGCGACCGGCAACGTGTGATGGTGAAACAGCGCCACGCCCGCCAGCACGCAACCGAAGAGGATGAACTCGAGTGGCACCGGGCCGATCGACGGCCCGGCAAAGCCGTCGGCTGCAGCCGCCACCCCGGGCAACGCTGCCAGGCAGGCGAACAACAGGGTCGCGACGCGCTGCGAATGCTTCATGACTCTCCGATCGGTGGCTAATCGGCTTGCATTCTAGGAACCGGCGTCACCCTCTTCGGCCGGCGAAACCGCCTCCAGGAACCGGACAAACCCGGAGACCGGCTCGCGTTCAGTCACGAGCGTGTTCTCGACGGCATCCGGGTCGGCATGCCCGAGCGACATGCCACAAACCACCATTTGTTCATCCGGCAACTGCAGGTGCTTCGAAATGATGCGGTGAAACTGCATGAAAGCCGCCTGCGGGCAGGTGTCGAGCCCGCGCCCGCGCGCCGCCACCATCACGTTCTGCAGGAACATGCCGTAGTCGAGCCAACTGCCGGTCTGCAGCACCCGGTCGATCGTGAACATCAGCCCCACCGGTGCGTCGAAAAAGCCGTAGTTGCGCCCGTGCTGCGCATGCATGCGCGACTTGTCGGTCTTGCCGATGCCGAGCAGCGTGTACAGGTCCCAGCCGACCTTGCGTCGGCGGTCGATATAGGGGCTGCGCCATTCGGTGGGGTAGTAGTCATACTGCTGCTTGTGCTGCGCCGCCACTGCGGGGTCGTCGTGAGCGGCCTGGATGTCGTGCACCAGCGCGTCTTTGGCCGCACCGGTCAACACATGCACCTTCCACGGTTGCGTGTTGGTGCCCGACGGCGCGCGCGACGCCACCGATAGGATCTGCTCGATGGTTTCGCGCGGCACCGGTGTGGGCAAGAAGGCGCGCACCGAACGGCGCGAAGTAATGGCCGCGTCGACGGCAGCAGTGGTGTCGGGTGTGATCGTCATGGCGTCCGTTGCAAGGGGGATGGCGGTGCGGGGATCGATACAGCCCGCCATGCACGCCAGGACTGCAGCGCCAGTTCCAACGTGCGGCGTTGAATTTCGACCGTCACCGTGAGGTCGCGACCATAACCGCCGGCCATCGACAGCGCGACCGGAATGCGGCGCTCGCGCAGCGCCGTCAACACGCGACGGTCGCGCTCGGCCAGGCCCGCGGTGGTCAGCTTCAGGCGCCCCAGGCGGTCGTTCTCGTGCGGGTCTGCACCGGCCAGGTAGAAGGCCAGGCCGGGCGCTGCAGCGGCGTGATACGCCCACGCCGCCTCTAGCGCCTGGTCCAGCGCCGCCAGATAGGCTGCGTCGTCGCAACCGTCAGGCAACTCGACATCGAGGTCGCTGGCCTCCTTGCGAAACGGGAAGTTCTTCGCCCCGTGCAGCGACAGCGTGTAGACCGACGCGTCGTCACGAAAGATGGCCGCGGTGCCGTTGCCCTGGTGCACGTCCAGGTCGATCACCAGCACCCGCAACAACCGCCGCTCAGCGCCACCGCGGCGGTGCCATTCGGCCTGCATCAAGCGCGCCGCCACCGCCACGTCGTTGAAGACGCAATAGCCGGAACCCTTGTGAGCGTATGCATGGTGGGTGCCGCCAGCCAAGTTGGCGGCAAGGCCTTCGCCGAACAAGGCCGTGCGCGCTGCCTGCACCGTGGCGCCGACCGAACGCCGTGAGCGCTCGACCATGCGCTCGGACCAGGGGAATCCGATTTCGCGCTGCTGCGCCGCGGACAGCGTGCCCTCGGACACCGCCGTGATCCAGGCCGGCTCGTGCGCCAGCGCCAGTTCGCCGTCGCTGGCCGGCCCCGCTTCTTCGATGCGCAGATCCGGCAGCGTGCGCTCGGCCGCTTCGCGCAGCAGCCGATACTTCGGCATTGGGAAGCTGTGCCCATCGGGCAACGGCAATACAAAGGTGTCGGAGTGAAAGGCGCGCACGGGTTTGGATTTTAGAAAGCCATCCCTAAATTGCTGCACTGCAACAAAATACTTGCAATAGTTGGGGAGAACCCTATACTCAATAGATGTTGCAGCGCAGCATTTCTGAGCGGAAGTTGTGATTCAGGAAGTAGAAGCAGCGCGGCACGGTCCACTCGAACCACTGAAACCGGAGATTCCACATGAACATGAACACCACCGCCCTCTTCACCACCGAACAACTGATGACCGCCCACAAGGCCAACCTCGACACCTTGTACGGCCTGACCGCCAAGGCTTTCGAGGGCATGGAAAAGCTGATGGAGCTGAACATGCAGGTCGCCAAGACTTCTTTGGCCGAAGCCGCCGACACCGCGCAAACCGCGATGTCGGTCAAGGACGCGCAGGAACTGCTGGCGCTGCAAGCCGGCCTGATGCAACCCGCGGCCGAGAAGGCCGCTGCCTATAGCCGTCACGTCTACGACATCATGACCGGCACGCAGAGCGAAGTCGTCAAGGTCGCCGAAAGCAAGATGGCCGAAGGCCAGAAGCAAGTCATGACGATGGTCGACACCGCTTCCAAGAACGCACCGGCCGGGAGCGAAGGCACCGTGGCCTTGGTCAAGTCGGCCGTAGCCGCTGCCAACAATGCTTACGAAAGCATCAGCAAGGCCACCAAGCAAGCCAACGAAGCGGCTGAAGCCAACTTCACCGCGATGAGCCATTCGGCTGTCAAGGCTGCCCAGAGCGGTGCTTCACGCGTCAAGAAGGCCGCGTAATCGGAAGTCGACCGCGGCACCAGCCGCGGTGAATGCAAAAGGCCCGTTTTCCCGAACGGGCCTTTTTTTTCGGCTGCGGCCACTGCCGTTGCGAGCGCTCATTCACTACCGGCATAAGTACTGCACTTCTTTGTCGTTGGTGAAAGCAGCGCGGCTGCCTACATTCGCTGTCGTCGCGGTCCGGGTCGGACCGCCCAGCCCATGTCCAGCATGTACGCCTACACCGAAGTCGACCGCCAGTTCATCCGTGCCCGCGCGGCGCAGTTTCGCGACCAGTTGCAGCGCCACCTGTCTGGCGAGTTGCCAGACGACGACTTCAAAGCCCTGCGTCTGCAGAACGGTTGGTACATCCAGCGCCATGCGCCGATGCTGCGCATTGCGGTGCCTTACGGCGCGCTGGCAAGCCGCCAGTTGCGGATGCTGGCGCGCATCGCCCGCGACTTCGACCTGCAAGACGCCGGCGAACCAACCGAGCGGGGCGGCTACGGCCACTTCACCACGCGCCACAACCTGCAGTTCAACTGGATTGCGTTGCACCGTGCAGCGGACGTGATGGAGCTGCTGGCCGAAGTCGACCTGCACGGTATCCAGACCAGCGGCAACTGCATCCGCAACATCACCAGCGACGTGCTGGCGGGCATTGCGCCCGACGAAGAAGTCGACCCGCGGCCCTACTGCGAACTGCTGCGCCAGTGGAGTACCTTGCATCCGGAATTCGCGTTCCTGCCGCGCAAGTTCAAGCTGGCGGTGACGGGCGCGCGTGAAGACCGCGCCGCAACCGCGTGGCACGACATCGGCCTGGTCCTGCACCGCGACGCGGCCGGTGCTGTCGGCTTTCGCGTCGGTGTGGGTGGCGGCATGGGCCGTACGCCGGTGGTTGCCACGCCGATCGCGGAGTTTGTGCCCTGGGACCGCATCCTCGTCTACATCGAAGCCATCGTGCGCGTCTACAACCTGTATGGGCGGCGCGACAACCTCTTCAAGGCGCGCATCAAGATCCTCGTCAAAGCCGAGGGCCAGCGCTTCATCGATGCCGTCAACGCCGAATACGCGGCGCTGTTGGCCGACCCGGCCACTTGCCTCATCGACCCGGCCGAACTGGCGCGGGTGTCGGCTTCGTTCACGACACCGTTTCCGGTGCCTGTGTCGGTGCATGTGCCGTTCAGCGAGCTGCGCGTCGAAGCCCCGCCCGCCGGCGTGCCGGCCGCGTACAACCGCTGGCTCGACCGCAACGTGCACGCGCACCGGGTTGCCGGTTTCCGCGCCGTCACGCTGTCGCTCAAGCGAGCCGGCCTGCCGCCCGGCGACGTGACAGCCGCGCAAATGGAGGCCGCCGCCGAACTGGCCGACCGCTTCAGCCAGGGCGAGTTGCGCGTGGCCCACGAGCAGAACCTGCTGCTGCCCTGGGTGCCTGAGCACGAGCTGCGCCCACTCTGGCTGGCCGCGCGCGAACACGGCTTCGCGACGCCGAACATCGGCTTGCTGACCGACCTGATCGCCTGCCCTGGCGGTGACTTGTGCGCGCTGGCCAACGCGCGGTCGCTGCCGATTGCCGCGGCCATCACCGAACGCTACACCGACCTGGACGAGCTGCACGACATCGGCGACATCGCGCTGCACATCAGTGGCTGCATCAACAGTTGCGGCCACCACCACAGCGGGCACATCGGTGTGCTCGGCGTCGACAAAGACGGTGCCGAGTGGTACCAGGTCAGCGTCGGCGGGCAAGACGGCAGCACGCGCGGCAGTGCGGTGTCACCCCACGCCGTCGGCGGCAAGGCCATCGGGCCGGCTTTCGCGGCCGACGAGGTGCCCGATGCGATCGAGGCGGTGATCGCCACCTATCTGCGCCAGCGCCGAGCCGGTGAACGTTTTATAGACACCGCTCGCCGCCTGGGCACCCTGCCCTTCCGCCAGGCCACCGACGCCGTGCGCGGCACGACCGCGGCGGCCAGCACCGCCGCCTGACCCGGGTGGCCCCGAAGCGAACCACACCGGAGACGACGATGGAATTCATCGACCCCCACGGCAGCCTGCCCACCGGCGTGCTGCTGCTGGACAACCACACCGACGTGGTGGAACACAAAGCCGCGGTGTTGGCGGCCGGCAGCGTGGCGCTGCACTTTCCCAAGTGGACCGACGGCCGCGCCTATTCGCAGGCCGTGCTGCTGCGCGGCCGGGTGCGCTTCACTGGCCGCATCATCGCCATCGGCGACGTGCTGGCCGACATGCTGCCGCTGCTGCAGCGCTGCGGTTTCGACGCGGTGCAGATGCGGGCCGACCAGAAGCTGGAAACCGCACAGCGCAGCCTGGGCCTGTTTCCGGCCCACTACCAGGTTTCGGCCAGCGAACGCCATGCGGTCGCGGCCTCGGTTGTGCGGTGAGCCCGAGCGCCTTCGACTTCGGCTCGATCGGCAGCCTCAGGCCGTGCGGACGAGCGCCGGCAGCCGGTCGTTGGGCATGAGCGGCCGCGTCGTGTTCGTCGGCGCCGGTCCCGGCGCGGCAGACCTGATCACGCTGCGTGGCGCGCGCTGGCTGGCGTGCGCCGACGTGGTGCTGTGCGACGCTCTTACCGACCCGGCGCTGCGCGAGTTCGCACCTGCCGCGCAGTGGATCGACGTCGGCAAACGCGGCTTCAGCGCCGATGCCACTGCGCAAGCGCGGATCGACGCTTTGCTGGTGCAGATGGCACAACGTCATGCGGTCGTCGTGCGGCTGAAAGGCGGCGACCCCAGCATCTTCGGTCGGCTCGAAGAAGAATTGGTGGCCTTGGGCCGGGCCGGCATCGAATGCGAAGTGGTGCCTGGGGTGACAGCAGCGCTGGCCGCCGCCGCACAGACGCAGCGTCCGCTGACACGCCGCGGCCACGGGCGCAGCGTCAGCCTGAGCTCGGCCATGACGCACCAGGGTGAACTGCGGGCCGGCCGCCATGCCGACACCGAAGTCTTCTACATGGCGGGCCGCCAGCTCGGCAAGTTGGCGCGTGCGTTGCGTGTCAGCGGCTGGCCCGGCGACGCACCGGTGAGTGTGGTTTCAAGAACCGGGTGGTCCGATCGGCTTGCCAGCGACCATGTTCTGACCGAGCTGGCCGCGGCGGCCGTGCTGCACGCGGGACGACCCACCGTCGTGACCATCGGCGCCGGCGCGGCACCGGTGGGCAGCGCCACTTGCGCAACGCAGGCTTCGGTTCGATCGGGGCGTGGTGTCGGGTCTCTTCCAGTGCCCACGGGCACGGGTGTGGCGACACCGTAAAATTTCGAGCTTGCACCGGCGGAGCCTGCAAACGGCCTCACGCGGACCGGCCGCAACCACTGCCCTTATCTGCCCTCCCCTGACGAGCTGCCCATGACCCACGTCGTTCTCGAATCGTGCATACGCTGCAAGTACACAGACTGTGTCGACGTCTGCCCGGTGGACTGCTTCCGCGAAGGGCCGAACATGCTCGTGATCGACCCCGATGAATGCATCGATTGCGCTGTCTGCATTCCGGAATGCCCCGTCAATGCCATCCTGCCTGAAGAAGACGTGCCGACGGACCAACTGCCTTTCCTGAAGCTCAACGCCGAACTGTCGCGCAAGTGGCCCAGTATCACCAAGCGCAAAGCCGCGCCGGCCGATGCGGACGAGTGGAAGGACAAGACCGACAAGCTCGACCAACTGGTGCGCTGAAGATGACAGCGCAGTGCCCATGAACGCCAAGGTGAATTCAGAAGTGGCCGCCACGGCCAAGCTGCATGACAGTCCGATCGAAACCGACGCGGTGATCGTCGGCGCCGGCCCGGTCGGCCTGTTCCAGGTCTTCGAGCTGGGCCTGCTCGAAATGAAGGCCCACATCATCGATTCACTGGCCTACCCGGGCGGCCAGTGCATCGAGCTCTATCCCGACAAGCCGATCTACGACATTCCGGCTGTGCCCTTGTGCACCGGCAAGGAACTTACCGACAACCTGTTGAAGCAGATCGAGCCTTTCGGCGCCACCTTTCACCTGGGCCAGGAAGTCACCGTGGTGAACAAGCAGCCTGATGGCCGCTTCTATGTGGAGACCAGCCAAGGCACGCGCTTGCTGGCAAAGACAATCTTCATCGCCGGCGGCGTCGGATCGTTCCAGCCGCGCATGTTGAAGGTCGACGGCATCGAACGCTTCGACGGCTCACAACTGCACTATCGCGTGCGCGACCCTGCCCGCTTCGCGGGGCGCAACCTGGTGATCGTCGGCGGCGGCGACTCTGCACTCGACTGGGCCTTGAACTTTGCGCAAGACGGGCCGAACAAGGCCGAGAGCGTGATCCTGCTGCACCGCCGCGACGTGTTTCGTGCTGCGCCCGCCAGCGTTGCGAAGATGCGCGCGCTGTGCGACGACTTCGGCATGCAGTTGATGATCGGCCAGGTGAGCGGTTTCGAAGAAGACGGCGGCACACTCGCACGCCTGAAAGTCACCGGTGCCGACGGCGTCACGCGCGTGATGCCGCTGGACATGCTGTTGGTGTTCTTCGGCCTGAGCCCGAAGCTCGGCCCGATCGCCGAATGGGGGCTGGGACTGGAGCGCAAGCAAATCGTGGTCGACACCGAGAAATTCCAGACCACGGTGCCCGGCATCTTTGCGGTGGGCGACATCAACACCTATCCAGGCAAGAAGAAGCTGATCCTTTCCGGCTTCCATGAAGCAGCGCTGGCCGCTTTCGGCGCCGCGCCGATCGTGTTCCCTGAGAAGCGCATCCTGCTTCAATACACCACCACCAGTCCGAAGCTCCACAAGGTGCTGGGCGTGGAGTCGCCGGTGTTCGACTGAAGCCGGCGCATCACATGACTACAGCCCGCCAAGTGCGGGCTTTTTTACGCCCGACGCAGGAATGGGTATCGCCGAAGGGCGCCATCGCTGGTTGATAATTGCCGCTGCTGCGTGCCGAGCACGAAGCTTTTTTTTGATATCCGCTAGGGGTGTTGACGCCGCAAATCCGGTGTCGACTGAGAAAGTCCCTTTGAACCTGATTGAGGTAATCCTCGCGCAGGGAAGCAGTCTCCTGAAGGCAGGCGTTCGCCATGAACGCGCCTTCGACGGAAGCTCTGACCTGCCATCGCCTGTAAGGAATAGATGGCACACCGACATTTCAAACCCGCCCGCATCGCGCTGGCAGCCGCAGGCTGCTGTGCGCTTTCAACGGGACTTCATGCGCAATCAGCCGCTATCGGCACCGGCAGCGCACCCGAGCGCATCACCATCACCGGCCAGAGCATCCCCGATGCCGGCGTGGCCGGCTTCGGCAACATCCCGTTGGTACGGGCTCCGCTGCAGGCCAGCGTCTACAACGCACAGCAACTCGACGACGCCGGCGTGCAGTCGATAGGCGGCCTGACTCGCCTGGACGCCAGTCTGGGCGATGCCTACAACGCCGAAGGCTACTGGAGCATCATCAGCGCGCGCGGCTACACCCTGGACAACCGCTTCAACTACCGCCGCGACGGGCTGCCGATCAATGCCGAAACGGCCATTGCGCTCGACAACAAAGAGCGGCTAGAGGTGCTCAAAGGCACCAGTGGCATACAGGCCGGCACCAGTGCCCCGGGTGGGCTCGTCAATCTGGTCGTGAAGCGGCCGGTGTCCGGCCTGCGGCACGCCACGCTGGGCTTTCGCGAACGTGGATCGGTGCTGGGTTCGGTAGACCTCAGCGAACGCTTCGGCGCCGAGAACGCTTTCGGTCTGCGCTTGAACCTGGCTGCCGAACGACTCGATCCCAAAGTTCATAACACCGAAGGTGAGCGGAGTCTGGTCGCACTGGCCGGTGATTGGCAGCTCAATCCCGACAGCTTGCTGCAGGCCGAATTCGAATCGTCGCGTCAGCGTCAGCCCAGCGTCGCCGGCTACAGCATGCTCGGCAACACGGTGCCGCCTGCCAGCAGCATCGATCGCCTACGCAACCTGAACTATCAACCGTGGGTCCAGCCGGTGGTGTTGAACGGCGACACCGCATCGCTGCGCTGGCAGCAGCGACTGGGTGCCGATTGGCGGCTCACAGCGCAGGCCATGCAGCAGCGCCTGAAGAGCGACGACCGCACCGCCTTCCCTTACGGCGTGTATGACGCCAACACCTACGAATGCCCGCAATGGTGCGACCGCTTCGCGCCCGACGGCACCTTCACCTACTGGCAGTTCGTCAGTGACAACGAAAGACGCACCACCACCAACCTGGCGCTGTCGGTGGCCGGCGACCTGCAGACCGGGCCGGTGAGCCACACGCTGGAGACCGGCGTGCTGCGCAGCCGCTACCAGGCGCGCTTCGAAGACCAGGTCTTCGACATTGCCGGGCTCGGCAAGATCGACGGCAGCCTGGTCACACCGCCGTCGCCAGGCACCCCCGACGCCAATACCAACCGCGACGAAACCAGCACCGAATTCTTCGTGCGCGATGCGATGAAACTCGGCGAACGCTTCGCGTTATGGGTCGGCCTGCGCCACACCAGCATGGACCGCAGCAGTGTTCGCACCAGCCCGGACAGCGACGGCAGCCTGCGCGCCACCGACTACGACCGCACCGCCACCACACCGTGGATCGGCGCTTCGTGGCAACTGGCGCAGAAGACCATGCTGTATGCGAGCTGGGGTCGCGGGTTGGAAACCGACGTGGCGCCGAACCGGCCGAGCTATGTCAACGCGGGCCAGTCGCTTGCGCTGCAAAGCCGCCAGTTCGAGGTCGGCCTCAAGCACGGCACCGAGCGGGTGGAAGCGTCGGTCACCCTGTTCGACATCGACCGCGGCGTCACTAGCGATATCGGCGAGTGCAAAGGCCCCGACACCTGTGCGACGCTGGTGGATGGCAGCGACCGGCACCGCGGCATCGAAGCGCAGTGGGTGCAACGCGTGGCGGCGTGGACTTTCCAGGGCAGCGCGATGCTGCTGCAGGCAAAGCGCCACGGCGCTGCTGACGAATCGATCAATGGCAAGCGACCGGTCAACGTGCCGAAAGCGACGCTTCGCCTGGGCACCGAGTACCGCGTCGCCGCCTTTCAGAGTCCGGCCCTGCAGGACCTGACACTGATGGCCGACCTGATCGCCGAGAGCGACCGCAAGGTGCTGCCCTATGACGACAGCGTGCACATTCCGGGTTGGTCGCGCGTCGATTTGGGGGCGCGTTGGCAGCAACGTCTGAGCACGACCCTGCTGACATGGCGTGTGGGCGTCGACAACATCACAAACCGACAGGCCTGGAAGGAGTCGCCCTACCAGTTCACTCATGTGTACTTGTACCCGCTGGCGCCGCGCACCTGGCGGGCTTCTGTGCAGGCGGCGTTCTGAGTGCTTCGAGATCCGGTTCGCCCGCTGAGGGCCAAGCTATAATTGAAGGCTGTATTCCTCGATAGCTCAGTTGGTAGAGCGCCGGACTGTTAATCCGTAGGTCCCTGGTTCGAGCCCAGGTCGAGGAGCCAGAACCCGTGTGTTGACGGGCCTTTGCAGGGCTCCGCGTGTAGTCCGCCGGTTTCGGCGGGTCTTAAATCACCTGGAGCTTTCAATGTCTAATCTGAACCACTCCGGCGGTACCGACACCGTCACCGATGGCACCGCGCCCGGCAGCGCGGCCATCAGAACTTCTAAGGAAATGCTCCTCCGCGCGTCGCGCAGTATCGCGACCAGCGTTGCCTATGGCATCGACTAGCTGACACGCGGCGACGATGACGAAGAAGGCTTTGCGTGCTTCGGAGGTGTTGACTGAATCACTTTTTGGCAAGGCTCACACCGGCTGCATTCCTTTTGAACGCTTTGCGCCTGGATGCTCGCTACTACCTCGGCTCGACTGGCTGGAGGTGAGAATGCCGTCGGTTGGAAGCGTTCTGACCGTATCCATCACGCGGTAATCAGCCCACCCCGCGCCGGCGACAGGTCATCGGCCCGCACGCCAAAAGCCGCAATGTCTTCAGGCAACGCTTCGCCAGACGCCAGCGCCGCTGCCGTCCGTGCCATGGCCGGCGCAGTCTGGATGCCGTAGCCGCCCTGCCCAACCAGCCAGAAGAAGCCGGCCGATATGGGATCGAAGCCGACGAGTGGGGTTTTGTCGGCGACAAAGGTGCGCAGCCCCGCCCAGCGGCTGCGCAGTCGCCGTACCGGCTGGCCCGTTGCCTGCTCGAAGCGTTCCACCGCGACCGCCACGTCGTATTCGTCGGCTTGCGCGTCGCAGGGTTGCGACGGCGTTTCGTCGGCTGGCGACAGCAGCAGCAATCCCGCGTCGGGCTTGAAGTAAAACGACTCGGACACGTGAATAGCTGCCGGCCAATCGTGGGCCGGATGCCCGTCGGGAACGTCGATCAGCACCGCGGTCCGTCGCTTAGGGACCAGCCCCACCAGCTTGACGCCGGCTCGCGCAGCGATCTCATCACCCCATGCGCCGGCCGCGTTTACCAGCACAGGGGCGTGCATCACGCGTGTGTCTGCGCCCTGACGCAGATGCAATTGCCACAGTCCGTCTTTTCGCGACAGGTGCTCGATCGTCTGGTCGAGGCAGATCTCCACGCCGCGGCGCCGGCACTGCGCCGCATAGCCCTGCAACAAACCGCCGACGTTGATATCGGCCGAACCGCGATCGATCAGTGCACCACTCAGATAGCCTGGTTTGAACACCGGCACGCGCGTCAGGGCTTCGGCAGAGCTCAGGCGTTGAACGCCCGGCGCATCGGCTAGCGAGACCTGCAATTCGTCGAGCGCTGAAACTTCATCCTGCGCGCCAAAGAACAGCGATTCGCGCGGCGTGACCAGCGCGTGCTCTGCAAAGCCGGCCGGAGGATCGAAGAAGAAGCTGCGGCTGGCGCGACTGAGCCCGCGAATGGTGGCGTTGCCGTAAATTTCGCTGAAAAGCGCAGCTGATCGTCCGGTGGCGTGATAACCCGGCTGGGTTTCGCGTTCAACCAGCGCCACGCGCGCATCGCGAGAAAGTTCTGCCGCGACAG